>CAPI01000001.1 GCA_000333815.1 [Collinsella] massiliensis | reverse complement strand
AAGCCGCTTGCGAGAGCTCGTTCGCGTTGAAAGTTGACAAGTTTGCACGCGAACGAATCGGGCGCGGCAGGCGGCGGGCGCGGGCGCCGGGCGCGAAATGATAAAAACCAGCCTGTCTGCTTTTTATCATCCGCAACGAAAAACGGGGCGATGCAGGTCTCCCCACATCGCCCCGTCGGTGGCTCTATCGCGGCGCGCGCCACGCCTCGCAGCGCGTGCCTCACGCCCCGCGCCCCGCGGCTACTTCTTCGGCCGCGGCTTCTCGCGCCGGTACGTCCGCGCGAGCTCGATCCCCTCGGGCGTCGCGCGGTACGCGTTGCCCAGCTGCGCCCCGGTCGGCCCGAAGATGGCCTCCGTGGTGATGAGCCCCTCGCGTCGCAGACGCGTCACCGCACGGTCAACCGACCGCACGCACACGCCCATGCGCGTCGCCAGGTCCTGCTTGGCGAACGTGACCGAATCGCGAAGCTCGGTCTCGCGCACCACGAGCAGCAGGATCCGCTCGTGCACGAAGGCATGCCGACCGTTGATGCGCGTCGCCACGCCCGTCAGCGAGGAGCCCGTCGCAGCCATCCTACTCGCCACGCTTCCTGCGTACCGCAAGGCCACCGGCCACGAGCGCCACACCGGCCACCGTCGCCACGCCGAGGAGCAGCGGCATGGTGTCGCCCGTCTGCTCGAGCGTGTCGCCGCCGGGCAGCACCGGCTTCGCCGGCTCCTCCGGCTTGGTGTAGGTGTTCTGGAACACCGGCGCCGGTTCGCTGCCATCGGCCATGGCGACGTTCGTCACCTGGAGCTGGCCCTTGCCGTCGTCCTTGACCGTCACCACGAGCTCGTAGCGCGACTCGTCGTAGGTGACGTTCTCGCTCTGGATGCCGTCGGTCGCGGCGTCATCGTCCTCCGGCAGCACCTCCGAGATCCACAGGTGGTACTCGCCCGCCTGCTTGAACGCCATCGGGTCGAAGTTGACCGTGCCCGTCGCGTCGTTCGTCGCCTCGGCGTAGAGCGCGTCGCCCGCCTCGTTCGTTATCTGGAAGGTGAACTCGCCCTCCTCGAGGTCGCGGCCGGTGAGCACCTTAGTGGCGCCGAAGCCCATGCTCGCGGGCGCTGCCTCGTAGGTGTTCTCGAATGCGATCGTCTTGTCCTCGGTGCCGTTGATGCTCCACGTCACGTCAAGCCCGCCGACGTGGTTATCCTCAACGTCCGCCGTGACGGTATAGGTATGGGGGTCGTACTTGAGACCCACGTTATCCTCGCCCGGCTTCTCCGCCAGCGTGTACTGGTAGATGCCCGGCTTGTCGAAGGTGATGGGGTCGAACGTCACCGCTCCGGTCTCGCCGTCAGCTGCGGCCGCGTTGGTGGCCGTGTACTGCGTGCCGTCGGGCGCCGTAAGCACGAAGGTGAACTCGCCTTCATGCATGTCGCGGCCGGCAAGCGTCTTGGTGATGGTCAGCTGGCCATCACCCGTCGGGCTCGACTCCACGGGCTCCACCGAGTAGGTGTTGGTGAAGGTGAAGAGCGGCGCGTTCGCGGGATCGCTCGTCACGGTGAGCACGCCATGACCGTCGTCATGCACCGTGTACTTGATGGTCTTGGGCTCCGTGTCCACGGTGACGTAATCGATGGTGCCGGGGTTGGTCTCGGCCTCGGTCACCTGATACTCGAACGTGAACTTACGCGGCTGGCCGTCCAGCTCCTGAGTGTCGATGCCCTCTTCGGCATTCGCGCCCTCCTGCGCGGCAAGCGCGTTGTTGAGGTCGTCGAGCGTGAACTCGATGGCGCCGAAGGTCACGTTGCCGTACTCGTCGTTCGTGGTCACATTGCCGTTACCCTCGGGCATGGGCGCGCCCTCGGTCACCGGCTCGAGCGTGAAGGTGTATTCGCCAGCGAGCGCGGCGATGTTGGGCTCAAGACCCTCGGCGTGGTCGAACACCTTGTTGCCCGTGGGCGTCACGGAAACGGGCTCGCCGTCGTTCGTGGAATAGGTGTTCTCGAAACCATGACCCTCGGGCAGATCTGCCTTCGCGATCAGGGTGCCGTCGCCCTTATCGACCACCGTGATGGTGAAGTCGAAGGAAGGCTTAGAGGCACTCACGCCCTCGGCGGGCAGGCCATCGGTGACCTCGGAGGCGGTGTACTGGATGGTCCACGAAGGCAGACCGTCCTCGTTCGTAACCTTCTCGGTGTAACGTGCCTTAACCATCTCGGCCAGCGACGCGGTGTCGTACTCGAACGAGCCGAAGTCCACCGTGCCGTCGGCGGCGTTGGTCACGTCGCTCTTCACCACGGCCTGGTCACCGCCGGCGTACGCCACCTGGAAGGTGAACTCGCCGGCCTCGAGCGGACGATTCACGAGGGTCTTGGTGGTGCTCACCGTCGCAGGGGTGCCGCCAACGCCGGGGTCGGTGCTGGCCGCGTAGCTGTTCTTGAAGTCCACACTCGCGACCGCACGGTCGGCAGGAGCGGTGGCGTTCGTCACCACAACGGGCTCGCCCACCACGGCGCCGTTCGCATCCTTCACTGTCGTCGTCACGGTAAGGGTCGCGGTCGAGGGCTCATGCGCCACGGAAATCTCGACGCGATAGGTCGCATCGTCGTTCGTGTAGCCCTCGCCGCCCTTCTTGGTCTCGGAGACCTCGTAGGCGAACGTCTTGCCCGCGTCGTCCTGCGTGAACGTCATATCCTTGCCCGCGAGCGGGAAGGTCGCCACGGATGCCTTCGTGCCGTCATCGGCCTCCGGCGAGGGCTGCACGCTGCCGCCCGCATCGATACCGAGCTTCGCGGCCGCATCGTTAGCCGAAGTGCTGGTGCCGTCAACCGGCTTCACCGTGAACTCGAACTGGCCGGCCGTCATGTCGCGCCCGGTGAGAGTCTTGGTGATCTGGAAACCACCGGCCGCGGCGTAATCCACGCTCGTGCTGTACGTGTTGGTGAACACGCCATTCTGCACCTGCGGCGTCGCCGTCATGGTGCCGTTGCCGTTATCGACCACGATGATGGTGAGCGTCGCCTCGCGGTCGCTGTCGTAGGTCATGCCGGCAATGTCGCCAGCCGTCTCCTTCACCGTGTAGGTGAAGGTCTTGGTGGGCTTGCCATCCACCATCTGCGCGCCCGTCATATCCTTGTCCGTGAACGTCACGGTGCCGAAGTTGAAGGAGCGCGCCGTGCGGTCGGGGTCGGCGAGCGTAGCCTCGGGGTTGTCCTTCGTCACCGTAACCGTCGAGGCACCGTTGCCGCTCGCGCCTTCGAACGCCGGGGCACCGTCGTTCGGCGTGATGGTGAACTGGAAGCTGTCGCTGTCGAGCCAGCGGCGCCCGTCGATGACCTTGTAGAAGGTCGCCGTGGTCTGGGCGTCGCCGGTGTCGACCGTCGTGCCGCCCGTGCCGTAGCTGTTGTTGAACGTGATGCCGTCGACCTTCATCGGGGCAAGCGCGTCCGCGTCGGCCTTCGAGACCTCCTCATAGGTGCCCTTGTAGATGCTCATCACGGCCTTGGAGTCAAGAGTCTGGTCATCATAGGTGACCTCGACCTTCACGGTAAAGGTGGTCGGGTCGTACGTCACGCCATCGACCTTGTAGCCATTGCCCTCGTTGGCACCGGCGGGCATGTTCTCCGTCACCTCATAGTAGAAGGTGTGGTTATGGCCGTCGAACTGGAACTTAGCCGTGCCGAAGCTCGCGTCCTTGGTCTGGATATCAACGTTTGCATCGATGTAGCGGTTGCCCTGGTCGTCGGTCTGCACGCGGTCACCCATGGGCGCCGTCGCCGCCTCATCACCCACGGCGGTCACGCGGAACGAGAACATGCCGTCCGTCATGGGTTTGCCGTTATTGGGATCAGCATAGACCTTGCTGGCCGTGAGCTCGAGCGTTTCCGCATCGGCGTCGAACTGGTTCTCGAACGCGGCGGTGTTGTCTGCCACGAGCTCGCCGGTCGCATCACCCGTTACGTAGTCTCCATCGTGGTTGCGCACGTGGAACATCTGGGCGCTCACGTCGAGCGTGCCATCATGCGCGTCGCGCACGGTGACGACCACGTGATACGTGTCGAGCGCGTAGTCCATGCCCTGCTTGATCTGCGCCTTCTCCGCATCGCTGCCGTCAACGACGGTGTGCGTGTCGGAGAGCTCGCGAATCACATAAGTGAATTGAGCGGATTCCTTGCCACCAAGGTCATCAGCAGCGTACTCGATATCCGGGAAGTTGAACGATCCGTCCTCGGACACGTGCATGGCGTACGTCCAGCGGTCAGCATCCGTCTCGGGGGTGCCGGTGGGAGCCGGGGTGCCCTTGTCGCCGCGGAGCACGATGTCGACCTGCTCGCCGTTCTGCCAGGCGCGGCCGGTGAGCGTCTTGCTCGCCTTGAGGTAGGTCGCGCCGTCGAGCTTGCCGCCCTCGCTGGCCTTGTAGGTGTTCGTGAACGCGGCAGCGTTCGTCACGGCCTTGTCGGCTTCGTTCGCCGCCTCGTTGTTGTCGTACGTGACCTTGGCCGCGAGCTGGCCAGTGCCGTCGTCGGTCACCGTCACGGTCACCTTAGCGGTATGGGTGTCCTTGGTGATGCCGCTGCCGTTCTCGGCCGGGCTTGTCTCGGTGATGGTGTAGACGAAGTTCTTCGTCATGGCACCGCCGAGGTCGGCCTTCGTGTAGGTGATGTCGCCGAAGATGTCGGTCGCGACGCCGTTCTCGGGCTCGTCGTCGGAGGAGAGCTCAACCGTCTTGGTTCCGGGCAGCGGCGCATCGGGCGTCGATTCGTCGGCCGCGATGGTGAACTCGAAGCTATCGGTGTCGCGCCACTCGTTGTCCGGGCGACCGGTGAAGGTCTTATGGACGGTGATCTGCGCGTCGCCGTCCTTGCCCACCGTCACGTCATCCGGCGTGTAGGTGTTCTGGAACGCGATGCCGTTCTCGGGCGCGTTGACCGTCGCCTCGAGCGTGCCGTCGCCGTTATCGACGATCGTCACGGTGAAGTCGAAGCTCGTCGGGTTTTCAGCCGTCACCTTTGCGGGCAGCTTATCCGTCTTCTCCTGAGCGCTGTAATAGAGCGTCCAAGTGGCGTTGCCCTTGTCATCCAGCTCCTTCGTGGCGTATCCGTCGGCCACTGCCTGGTCGAGCTTGTCGATCGTGTAGGTCATGGCCTCGTTCGTGCCGGTGAAGGTCACCTTGCCCGCCTCGCCGTCCTTCGCGGCGGCGTTCGTGCCGGTTGCCACCTTCGTGGAGGTGAACGCAGCGCCGTCATCCGGATCCGCGTCGCGCGTCACGATCTCGAAGTTGAACTCATCGGCCTTCATATTGCGCCCGGTGAGCGTCTTGGTGGCCTTAACATCCGCCGCCACGTCACCCGTCGTCGCGTCCGTGCCGTAGGTGTTCGTGAAGTCGGGCACTGCGGTCTGGTGAGCGTCCGCCGAAGTCGTCTGGTCGAAGACCGGCTTCTCAACGCCATCCTTCGTCACCTTGGTGTGGACGCTCATGGTGCCGTCGTGGTTGTCGATGGGCGTGATCTCGACGGTGTACTTCGCGCCATCGTAGGTGTAGCCCTCGGCACCGCCGTTCTTCTCTGTCACCGTGAAGCGGATGGTCTGGCCAGCGTCATCCTGGTCGAACGTCAAGGGCTGGTCGAACGGGCTCCACGTCACCGTGTTCGCGCTCGCCTTTTCGGGAGCGGGGTTCTTCCACTCAACCGGATCACCCACGGGGTCGCCGTCCTGGTTGAGCACCTGCGCCTCGAACGTGAACTGCCCCTCGGTGAGCGCATGGTTCTCGAGCGTCTTCTGGATGTTCAGGCCGCCGACCGCGTCATAATCCACGCTGGCCTCGTACGTATTGGTGAACGTGCCGTCCGTCACGATGCTGCTAGTATTCGTCACCACGAGGTCGCCCGTGTTCGGATTGTCCTCGACTTTGAACTTGAGCGTCGCCACGTTGTCGGCGTAGGTCAGACCGCCCTCGGTGGTACCGGCCTTCGCCTCCGTCACCTTGTACACATAGGTGCCAGGCTTGTTGAACGTCAGCGTCCCGAAGCCGAACGACACGTTCTGGCCGTTCTTCGCGCCTGCGCTCGAAACCGTCACCGTCGCCGGATCGGGCATGGCCTCGGCGGCAAGGTTGCTCTCAACCGAGTCGTCCGCCGCGATGGTGAACTCGAAGGAATCGCTCTCGAGCCAATCGCGACCCGTGATGACCTTGTTGAGCAGCCCAGCGGCCGAGGTGTCATACGTTGCGGCATCCGGCGCGTATCTGTTCTCGAACGTCACCGTCGGGATGGTGTAGTCAGCATCATCGGTGTTGCCAGTGTAGACCACATCATCGCCCGTCGGCTCGCCCGCAGCATCGCACGGCGTGATGGTCGTCACCACATGCATGGTGCCGTCGCCCTTGTCCACGACCGCAAGGTCAACGCGGTAGCTCAACGGGTCATAGGTCACGTTGGGCTTGATGGTCTGCTGGGAACCCGCAGCCGTAATCTCGTCCTGCGTGCTCAGCTCGTCCACGACGAAGCTGAACGTCTTGCCAGCGTCGTCCTGGTTGAACTTGAAGCCGTCACCCATGAAGATTTGCATGGTGCCGTCGGCCTCGTTGCCGAAGAGGCGATCGCCGTTCTCGAGCTTCGCGTTGGCCTCCTCAGCCGTGGTGCCCGTGCCGTCGATGCCCTTCACCGTGAAGGAGAACTCGCCCGCACGGAGCGCACGGCCGTCCAAGGTCTTCACGACCTGGATGCCGCCCGTCTCGCCGTCGCCGAAGTCGGTCGACGCGCTGTACTCGTTCTTGTACACGGCCTGGCTGTTGTCAGCGGCCACGACGTCCTTGTTGTCGTACGTGATGTTCTCGATCTTGAGCTTGCCCGCTTCGGCATCGACGCCCACGGTCACGGTCACGTCGGTCTCGTGCGTGTCGTACTTCATGCCCTTGGCGTCATCGGGCTTGGGCGTCTCGGTGATGGTGAAGTGGTAGGTGCCCACCTTGCTGAAGGTGATGCCGTTGAACGCGAACGGATATGCCGTGTCCTTGACCTTGGGGTTCTGGTCGTCATTGTCCGCGACCGTCACCGTGCAATCGTCCGGCATCTTCACGCCGTCCTGCTTCCTGTAACCCTCGGCCTCGGCGATGGTGAACGTGTAGCTGTCGCCGTTCCAGTTGCGGCCGTCCACGGTCTTGGTGCCATGGATGGAGGTATCGCCATCCTCAGTGGTGGTCACGTCATCCGGATCGAAGGTGTTCGTGAAGAGCGCCTGGTTGTCAGGCGCGGCCTGCGTGCCGTCGGCGTCAGTGAAGTACTCGACGGTCGTCTTGATGACAGCCTTGCCGGATTCATCCGTGGCGCGCACAATGGTCACCTTGGCGTAATAGACCTGCTCGCTATAGTCCATACCGGGGACGGGGTTGTAGGTGTCATCCTCAGTAAGCTCGTACCAGAACACCGCCGTGTTCTCGTCCTCGGGGAAGTCATAGTTATCGAACGTGATGCCGAACTGGGCCGTGGTGCCGGTGTTCGTCATCTTGGCGACGCGACCCGCCCCCTCGCCTTCGGCGTCGTCCGGCATAGGCGCTGTCGCGGCGGTATCGCCCACAGGCTTCAGCTCGAACTGGAAGTCATCGTTGTCGATACCGTAGTCTCCGCCGACCGCACTGGTAGCCTTCTTATTCGCCTGGATCGTCGCTTCGGTTTCGCCAACCTGATACGTGTTCACGAACTTAGCCGTACCAGGCTCGCCCCACGGGTCAAGCGCGGTGCCGTCATCGCGACGGGTCTGCTGGATGGTCGTTTCCGCCTTGAGCGTGCCATCGTGGTTATCGGTGACGGTAATGGTCACGCGGTAGCGTGCACGCGACGCACTCACGCCGGCAGGAATCGTAGACTGAGCATCGTTCTCGTAAATCGTGTAGCGATACACACCCGGCGTGTCGAACGACAGGTCTTTGAAGTTGAACTTAATGGGGTCTTCGCCCTTGTTGGGGTCGCCCTTCACAACCACGGTGTCCACCGCCGTGCCGGCGTCATCGGTTGTCCCTGACTGAAGCTGCGCGAGCACAAACGTGTAGCTCTCGTCATCCACCCAGGCACGGCCGTCGATTGCCTTCGTGCCGGTGAGGTCGGTCGAGCCCTTCACGGTCGCGGGCGTGGTGACCTTGTAGGTGTTGGTGAACGCGGCCTGCGCGGTCTCCGCGGCGGCGATGGTACCGGTATCGCCGGTCTTCTCGGTGTCGTAGCCACCCTCGGCATCTTCGGTCACGGTGTAGTGAGCGCCGTTGTTGAGGCCGTAGATGATGAGCTGCTGACCGTCATGGAGCTTATAGGTGGCGCCGCCGTCAGTGAACTTGATTCCGCCATCGACCGGGGTGGTTTGGCCGTCCTCGACGACCGCAGCGGTGTAGCTGCCCGACGCGCCATCCACATGAATCTTGAAGTCGAAGTCCACGCTCTCGTGGTAGGCGACATCCTCCTGCGGGAAGCCTGCAGGCGTCACAACGTCCTTGGAGATGGCGAGCGAGCCGGGCATCTCGATCCCGATGCGGCCGTTGTTACCGAGCGCGACGTTGATCGCATCGCCATTCCAGCTGGGGCTCAGCGCCTGCGTGGCGGTATGCGTCTTGTTGCTGGCGTCCGCCTTCGCGGTGTTGAAATCGCTCGCACGGCTCAGGCGCGGCTTGCCGGTCTTGATGTATACCTGGCCGTCCCGAATCTCATCGTTGTTAAGCTGGTCGTAAGGGCCCTTGATGCCGTAGTAATCCGGGTGGTTCACGAAGTTAGCCTTCGACACCTCGACGGCTTCCCAATTCTCAGTTGCGGTACCAGCCTTGTCATAGGTGAACTTGTACCAGAGACTGCCGCTGCCGCCCAGGTCGTCCTGCGTTGCGGGCTGCGTGCACGCCTCGTCCGTATAGACCGGCGTGTCCTCCTGGAAGTAGTAGAACGCGTTCTTCGTGGACGGCTCGAAGCTCGCCGTGGTGCTGCCCGTCGCGGTTGTGCCGTCGGCCGTGGTCGGGCGCGTCCAGTTATTCGAATAGAGGTACACCTGCGTGCCGTCCTCGGACGTGTTGCCGACGCCCTTGAGGTACGTATTCAGATCACTGCTCTCGTCTCCGAGCTGCTGAATCATGATGTCGTCGATGTTATCAACGACCTTCACGCCATAGAGCGCGCGGATGGGGAACGTCTCGTTCGGGTCGCTCGTAACGGTAGTTTCGCCGTCCTCGGTCTTCACGTTGTAATGCAACAGCGGGATGAGCGACGCCGGGATCTGAACCGTTACCGTGTCGCCCTGAAGCGCAGGATTCGTCGATTTCGCAACCGAAATCTTGATTTGGTTGATGTTGCTGAGGCTACCGCCATCCTTGTCAGTGTAGTTGCCCTCGACCGACACGTCCGGCATGGTGTAGGCACCGCCGTTGGCATCGTACTGCGCGGTGTACGGCGTGTTCTTATAGACAACCGTGAAGTTCTGCTCCGGATTGACCTCCATGTACGCGCCGAGCGTATCCGTGAAGGTGATATAGCCATCGTTGGACATGTTGAAGCCGTGGTCGGTATCGACCTCCGTCGGCACGCCGACAGCACCGGTCTGCATGTCCTCGGCGATTTGCTCAAAGACCTGGCTCAGGCTCTCTGCGTCGGTAGCCGCTTTGTAGTAGCTGTCCTCGCCTTGCGTATTCTCTGCACGCTGTCCCAAGCTATTGCGGTCGTTTGCCGTGGCATTCGGATAGTTGCTCGACATGGCATGCATGAAGCGGTCGCTCGACTGGGTGTTCTGATCCGCCGGGTCATTATCCGGATTGGCATTTTCGAAGATGCCAACCGAATAGATAATCGTAGGATTCTCAGCGGTCTTCAGGCCGCGCGCAATGCTTACCGCCTGGCTCGCCTGACTATTTGAGTCGGCCTCGCCATCCGCAAAGAAGATGACGACCTTCTGCGCGTTTGAACGAGCATCGTTATTAAGTATGTCGCGCGCCTCACTCATGCCGTCCTGGGGCGAGGTACCGCCGCCGGCTTCGATGTTCTCGACCGCACGTTTGAGGTCATCGGCGCCATCCCCGTAGCACGTCGTAAGCTGGGCATTGACCGTTGCGTTGTTTTCGTAGCTCACAATCGAGATGCGATGCCTGCTGTTAGCATCGCTTATGTTTGCGTTGGCCGCCTCAGTCTGGTCGATGAACTGAGAAACTGCCGCCTTGAGGGCATCAATACGGAGATTGCCCCCGCGATAGAACTGAATCTTGCCCTCAGTATCATTCGGATCGGTAATGGGCTCGATATTCTGGCCATTGAGGCGCCACGCCTCGTGGGTAACGCTACCGGTGCCCAGAATCGAGTTGTCGTCGACCTGCTCTTCGATCTCAACGTATTTGCCGTCTACCAACGCATAGTACTGCGGGGCAACGGATCCGCCGGTTGGTATTCCCGCGAACTTGTTGTAGTCGGATTCAACGATATCGTTCACGGGATAATACGCCGTGTCAGAAACGCGATTCTGCTCCATCGACCCAGAGCGATCCAGCACGAGCACGATGTCGAGGGGCTTGTCGGTATAGGTCACCTTGTTCGACGTGGAGGAGAGCGCCGAAAGGGCAACGAGGAAGTCGGAGGATTTCGCCTTGGTGATGGTGCCGCCGTTGGGATCGAGCTTGATGTCGCCCGTCGAGACGGACTTGTCCGTCCAGATGCGGCCGACGTTCGCGGTGCCGTTCGTGGCAACGCTCGCATTCATGTAATCTTTCCAGCTGTTGACCGTCATGTCGTCCGCGACAGGGGCGGATTCATCGCCCGCAGCGCGCCCCAGACCGAGCGCGTTCTGATATGCGCGGGCAACGGTGCCCACGGGGTCGGACGTGAGGTCGCCGAAGTCCGCGCCATCGGCATAGACCACCGCCGCGGTCAGTCCGAAGAACGCGAGCGCGAGCGCGCCGACGATAGCGATTGCGCGCTGGGCGAGGCGGCTATGGAGCAGCCCCTTCCCCGACGCGCCATGGGCAGGCCTTTTGCGACGATTGAAGTTCATTCCTGGCATGTGAACACCTATCCTTACTCCCCCGCGCGCGGATCCTCCTGTTTTTGCGCACGCGTACCCGCCCGAGCGAGCGGTATACAGGGTTCATTCTAGGTGGCGTAAACTATAGTTTACAGATATTTTTGTGGGGTGCCCCCTACTAAAAATGCTTATCCCCCTTACTGTTTGCGCTCGTCAGAGGCTTAAAATCGCGGAAAAAAAAATGACTTCAAATTTACGCTCGATACTTGTTGAAACTTTTTCATCCGTAGGCGGCAGAGTTTCGCCCTCACGCGGCGCGCACCGCGGCGAGCGGTGGGTGGTGGGCGGCTGACACGCGACGTGCGGGCGGTCGGCGCTCGGCCGGCGCGCGCCCGGCGGCTGACATGCGCCCGGCGGCTGACACGCACCCGGCGCCCTTCGCGTGCAAATCCGTCAACTTTCACTACGAAGCCGCCCTCGCGGACGTCCTCATACACAGAGTTGTCAACTCTACACGCGAAGGCACGCACGGCGGCCAGCGGCGGGCAGGGACGGCACTCACCTCACCCGCGGCACGCGCCCAGACATCGTTACTCAATGGCGGCCGACGCCTTTACACCGCTCAGCATCAAACTGCCTGCTAACGCGCCCATCGCTCAGGGTGGCGATGAATTTTACACCCTGTTTGCGATCAATTTTGCACCCTCGCCGCGATGCGTTTTACACCCTGCGTGCGAGCGATAAAAAGGTGTCAGTCACCTATTTTTCATCGTCACTCAACATTTCGCCCATCACTCAAGCGTCACTCAGACATCACTCAGATTCACACTCAGATTCTGAGTGAAATCTGAGTGATGTCTGAGTGATGCATTGGTGTCAGTCACCTTGTTATCACCCGCGGCCATCGACCTCACTTCTTGATTTATAACTTCAGGTAATGAGGCCAGAAGTGAGGTTAATGCGGTTCTACCTGCGGTTTTATTGACCTCACTTATAACCTTAAAGTGAGGTTATAAATTTGAAGGTGGCGCCTACCATCAGCATCTCTCGGCATTTATACGAGGCCGACCCGATTCGCTTTACCTGTCGTAGTGTGAGTTCTAATTACGACTAAACAACGAGCAAGCTAGGGATTTAGTCGTATAACTCGACTAAACAACGGCCTCAGCATGCCTCCCATTGGACTAAAACGCACTTAAGAACGTATTTCTAGTCCAATCCCGATGCATCCGTTCCCGGGCGAGCGGTCGATCGTTATCCGGACTGATAAAAAGGTGACTGACACTTTTTTATCAATCATCGTCACTCAGACATCACTCAGAATATCACTCAGATTCTGAGTGTTGTCTGAGTGTGAGTTTGAGTGATTGAGAGATAGCCACGCGGGCGGCGCTTATCGCGCACAGTGCCCTTTCGCACACATCGCCTTATCTCCTGGAATTGCATATTCTCGAAGATAAGGCGGCCGTTCGACCGCCTTACTGGCTGGATTTGCATATTCTGGGAGATAGGCAGCGCCCTCGATGGCCGGGTGATAAAAAGGTGACTGACACCATTTTATCACCCGGCGCCCCTGGCGCGCCCTTCCCCGGCGCCCGCGCCCCCCTACTCCGTGCGCAAGGCGGTGACGGGATCCTTCTTCGCGGCCATGCGGCTCGGCGCCAGGCCGGCCAAAAACGAGAGCCCCACCGAGATGAGCACGAGCACCACGCCCGCGCCCAGGGGCACCGCCGCGAGGTTCTCCACGCCGGCCACCTGGTAGATGATCGCGTTCACGGGGATGTCCAGCAGCACCGTCACCACGATGCCCAGCACGCCGCTCACGAGCCCGATGATGAACGTCTCGGCCGTGAAGATACGGCTCACGTCCTTCTTGCTCGCACCGATGGCGCGCAGGATGCCGATCTCCTTCGTGCGCTCGAGCACGCTGATGTAGGTGATGATGCCGATCATGATGGAGCTCACCACGAGCGAGATGGCCACGAACGCGATGAGGATGTACGTGAGCGCGTTCACGATGGTCGTCACGCTCGACATGAGCATGCCCACGATGTCCGTGTATTGAATCTCCGTGCCCTCGCCGTCCTGCCGTATCTGCTCGTTGTAGTCGTCGATGAGCTGGTCGATCTCTTCCTTCGCCTCGAAGTCCACCGGGTAGATGTTGATGCTCGACGGGTCGTCCAGGCTCGCCTTGCCCAAGATCTCGAGGTTGCCTTCGTACGTGGCGTTATCGGTCTGCGCGGCCATCTGCTCGGAGAACGCCGCGGCGATGTCATCGTCGCTCATGCCGTCCGCGCGCAGGCCGTCGATGTACTCCGTGAGCTGCGCCGCCTGGTCGCTCGGCATCTGGCCGATCATGAGCTCGATGGCGTCCATGGAGAGGCTCACCGTGTTCTCCTCGAAGGGCAGCCCGGTGAAGATGTCCGTGCCGGGCGTGGCCTCCTGCGCCTGCACCGCGGGGCTCGCGTCCTCCTCCTCGATGAGGTGCTCCACGAGCTCGGGCGTGTAGAGCACCGCGCCCCAGTTGCTGCCGCTCGAGTTGTCCTCGCTCGGCCGCACGATGCCCACCACCTTGAGCTCGTCGGCCGCGTTTACGGCCTCGGTCATGTACGCCGTGTCGTCGCTCATGTCCGCCCAGGTGCCGTCGGCCTGCTCGGCGTACTTCTCGCTCTCGGGCAGCAGCTTGAACGTGAGGTCCATGAGCTCGTCGTAGGTGTAGGTGGTGGTGTCCGCCGCCTCGACCTTCTCGCCCGCGATCACGTCGGCCATCATGCCGCGCAGCTCGCTTTGGTCCATGAGGCCCAGCGCGTAGAGCGTGTAGTCCGAGATGCGGTCGTTCTTGTCGACGTAGATCACCACCTCGTTCCACGCCTCTGGCATGCGGCCGGCCACCACGTCGTAGTCGCGCTCCCAGGTGTCGCGGTTCGGCAGCAGCTCCGTCCACACGTCGTAGGCCGTGCCGCTCCCGCCCGACATGCTCGACATCATCTCGGTCTGGGTGTCGCCCATCGCGATGCCGAGCGACTCGAGCACCGTCGCGGGGTTCACCTGCTCCACGCCCTTGGACGTGTCGGATTTATATACGTTGATGGGCGTGGCGTAGGTGTACTCGATGGCGGTGGTGAGTGCGTCGATGTCGCCGGGGTTCGTGTCGAGCCAGGCCTTGATGGCCTCCATGTCGTTTTCGGTCGCGCCGTTCGCCAGGCCGGACACCATGTCGGTCACGAGATCCTTCGACTCCACCGCGCCGGACTCGTTCGCCGAGCTCAGCTCGTCGCTCGTGCCCATCATCGAGGTCATCATGCTCGCCATGTCCATGCTCGTGGCGTTGATGGTGAGCGGGTAGCTGCCCATCGTGGATTCCTCGGTGTCCTTGATGTAGTTCTGCGTGCCGTCCGAGAGCGACAGGATGAGCGCGATGCCGATGATGCCGATCGACCCGGCAAAGGCCGTGAGGAACGTGCGGCCCTTCTTGGTCATGAGGTTGTTGAACGAGAGGCTGAGCGCCGAGAGGAAGCTCATGGAGCGCTTGCCCTTGCGCGCGTCGGCCACCGCGTGCTCCTGGATCTGCTCCTGGGTGAGGCGCTCGCGCGCAGGGTCCACCGGGTCGGAGTCGCTC
The DNA here is from genome assembly GCA_000333815.1 of [Collinsella] massiliensis. GTDB lineage: Bacteria > Actinomycetota > Coriobacteriia > Coriobacteriales > Coriobacteriaceae > Enorma. The sequence goes on along the minus strand of CAPI01000001.1, from coordinate 5,252 downwards.
GTGATGAGGCCGTCCTTGATGCGCACGATGCGGTCGGAATACTCCTCCGCGAGCTGCGGGTTGTGCGTGACCATGATGACGAGGCGGTCGCGGCTGAGCTCCTTCAGGATCTCCATGACCTCGACGGAGGTGTCGGTGTCGAGCGCGCCCGTGGGCTCGTCGGCCAGGACGATCTCCGGATCGTTCACGATGGCGCGGGCGATGGCCACGCGCTGCATCTGGCCGCCGGAGAGCTGGTTGGGGCGCTTCTTCAGGTGGTCGCCCAGGCCCACGCAGCGCAGGGCTTCCTCCGCGCGGCGGCGGCGCTCGGCCTTGGGCGTGCCGGAGAGCAGGAGGGCCATCTCGACGTTCGCGAGCACCGTCTGGTGCGGGATGAGGTTGTAGCTCTGGAAGACGAAGCCCACGCTGTGGTTGCGGTACGTGTCCCAGTCGCGGTCGCGGTAGCTCTTGGTGGAGCGCCCGTTGATGACGAGGTCGCCGCGGGTGTACTGGTCCAGGCCGCCGATGATGTTGAGCAGCGTGGTCTTGCCGCAACCGGACTGGCCGAGGATGCTCACGAATTCGCGGTCGCGGAACGTGACGGAGATGCCCTTGAGCGCGTGGACGACGTTCTCGCCCGACGCGTAGTCCTTCGTGATGCCTTTGAGCTCGAGCACGGCGCTGCCTTTCTTCGATGTTGCTTGCCCTATGGTACCCATTTCGGGGGTTGAGCGGGCACGGGAGCGCGGGGTGCGCGGGGCGCGTGCGTGCGGCCGGCGCGCCTGTGTGAGAAAATGGCAGGGCGATAATTTGGTGTCAGTCACCTTTTTATCAGGCGCTCGCGCCTGATAAAAAGGTGACTGACACCAAATTATCGCCCCACTAACGTATCACCTCGCGGATAAGGAACGCCCATGTCGAAGCGGACGCGCTCGGAAAAGGACAACGCAGGCCCCTGCCCCATCATGCGCGCATGCGGCGGCTGCGCGTGGCTGGGCGTGCCGTACAGAAAGCAGCTCAGGCGAAAGCAGGCGGCGATGGAGGAGCTGTTCCGGCCGCTTCTCGATCGCTTCGGCTGGGACGTTGAGATCGACCCCATCCGCGACATGGGCGGCACCTCCGAGACCGAGGGGAAGCTCGCCTCGCCGCGCGCGTTTCGCTACAAGGCGGCGACCCCCTTCGCGCCGCTGCCGGACGGGCGCATCGCCTGCGGGTTCTACGCCGCAGGGACGCACCGGATCGTGCCCGCCGCAGATTGCGCCGTCGAGGCACCCGGCGCGCGGCGCATCCTGAACGAGGTCGCGCGCGTGGCCGAGGGCCTGGGCATGCGCGCCTACGACGAGGACACCCACCGCGGCCTGCTGCGCCACGCCGTGGTGCGCCTGGGCTGGCGCACGGACGAGAGCATGCTCACCGTGGTGACGGCCAACCGCGACCTGCCGCGCAAGCAGGAGTTCGCGCGCGAGCTCCTCGCCTTGAGCCCGCGCATCACCTGCGTGGCGCAGAACGTGAACCCGCGCCCCGGCAACGCCATCCTGGGGCCGGAGACGCGCGTGCTCGCCGGCGAGCCGTGCATGCACGATGAGCTGCTGGGATGCACGTTCGCCATCTCGCCCACGTCGTTCTACCAGACAAACCCGCAGCAGACCGAGGTGCTCTACCAGCTGGCGATCGAGGGCATGGCGCTCCGGCCGAACGACATCCTCGTGGACGCCTACTGCGGAAGCGGCACGATCGGCCTGTGCGCAGCGCATGCGGCAGCCCAGAGTGGCACGCCGGTGCACCTGCTGGGTATCGAGCAGAACGAATCGGGCGTGGCGGACGCGCGGCTCAATGCGCGCCTCAACGGCCTCACGCCGGAGCAGGCGACCTTCGTTGCCGCGGACGCCACCGCCTACCTGCGGAAAGCCGCCGGCGAGGGCGCGCGCTACGACGTGGTGGCGCTCGACCCGCCGCGCGCCGGCTCCACGCCCGCCTTCCTCGAAGCTGCGATGGCCACGGAGCCGCGGCGCATCGTCTACATCAGCTGCAACCCCGTGACGCAGGCACGCGACCTCGAGGTGCTCGGAGCGGGCGGCTACCGCCTGCTGCGCCTCACGCCCGTGGACATGTTCCCGCACACGGAGCACGTCGAGACCGTCGCCGTCCTCGCCCGCGCGTGATGGGTTGGTTGGGGACGTGTTCCTTTCAACCCATTTTTGCGCTGATGGGTTGATTGGGGACGTGTTCCAACCAACCCATTTTTGCGCCGGATTCCCAAAGTGGGCGAAACGAACGGTTTATACGGGGGTGTCCAAGTAGCCAGGAAATCGGCGACCTCGCTACCTGCGCTTTTATTGGCGCGTAGCCCTTTGCTACTTGAGGGGGTGCCGATAAACCGCTCGTTTCGCGCCATCTGGGTTTGCGAGCCATCCGCGGCGCGAAAAAACCGCCCGATACCGAGGCGCCAATCTGTTTGAGAGGCCTAATGTAAATTTACCCCAGGGGTATTTTTACATCCGTCAGCACATCGCGTGTCGGAGCTCTCCTCGGGAAAGATGTAAAAATACCCCTGGGGTAATTTTACATGCCCCTCGCAGTAGCGTTACGCAAGCACATCCTCGTCAATCGCAAGCATCCAGGCTACGTACACGCTCTGGTAGTGGCCGTGCAGGATCTGAAACGGGTCGATGTGCGCGACGAGCGCCTGCACCACGGAGGCCACCCCGCCCGGCGTCGTGAGCTCGGAGACCGACGCGACCTTGGCGCTCACGTCGTCGATGACCGAGCGCACCGCCCGCTCGTTCTCGGGGTCGTACGGGCTCCCCTCGCCCGCCGCGTCCGCGCCGACCAGCTGCTCGTAGCTGGCGCAAAAGGCCTCGAAGTGCTCGTCAAAAGCCTCGTCGTCCAGGCCGGGAAGCTCGATGTCCACGCCGTAGCGATCGTAGCCCCAAGCGGAAAGCGGCAGGTAGGTCATCATGTCCGCGGGGTTCGCGATGTTGAAGATGTTGTTGTAGCGCGCGTCCGAGGCCGAGGCGCTCGTCGTGCAGCCGGGCGAGGCGAAGGTGTAGGCGCACACGATGTCGCCGGACGCGAGGCCCATCGGGGCGTCGGGCGCGTCCGCGGCGTCGCGAGCGGCGTCTTCGCCCGCGCCCGCGTCCTCGCCCGAGACCCCGCACCCCGCGAGCTCGTCATCTGCCATCGCTGCGACGATGTTCGCGATGGCGCCGCCGCGGCTGTGCCCCGTGAGCACGACCGTCACGTCGTCGCCGCGCGCATGGCTCTCGCGCACCCACGGCTCGAGCGCCGCATAGATCTCATTCGCGGCGTCCGAGTAGCCGCGGTGGTACCCCTCGAGCCCCTCGGCCACCGACCGCTCGTCGTGCAGGTACAGGTTGCTCACCCATTCCGCCCCGTAGCTGCCGCGCACCGCGACCACGATCACCGACCGGGTCTCGTCCCCCACCGCCACGCGCTTGCGCGCCATGGCATAGGCGACCGAGTCCTCCTCGCTCGTGAACACGTTGAGCACCTGATCGACGATCTCGCTGCGGTAGCGGTACGACTCGGTGCTGACCTCGGTGAAGCCCAGGCCGTGCAGCGCCTCCTCCATATATGCCGGGCCGTCCGCACCCGACTGGTAGTGGCCCGACTCCGCGTACGCGAGCGACGAGAGCACGGAAGCCGTGCACGCGAGCTCATGGTTATATATGTAGGGGTCGGCGACCGCCCAGGCGTCGTCCCAGACGAGCGGCGCCACCGCCTCGCGCGCGCCCGTCTCGAAGAACGTGAGCGCCGCCTCGATCTCGTAGCGCCCCGCGGCCACCGCGGTCTCGGCGTACGCCGCCTGCGGACGCGCGCCGGAATCGACGCCGCCCAGGCCGCGGCGCGCCTGCTCGTAGCGATAGAGCAGCGAGAACGCCGCCACCAAAAGCAGCGTCGCGAGCACGATGCCCACCGCGAGCGGCACGCGGACGAGCGCCGCGCGCAGCACCGAGGTCATGCCGCGCGCGTCACGCACGGTCGCCCCCGGCCTGCTCGCCTGCTTCACCCGCCGCCTGCGCGGACGCCTCGTCCACGAGGTGGCGCAGGTCGCAGACGCCGGCGTTCGCGAGCGCTCCGAGCATCGTGGCGCGGTCGCGGTTCATGATGAGCTCCTGCGGGAAGTGGATCTCCTCGAGCATGCGCTTCGTGGTGGGGAACTGGCCGATCTGGTACGCCATGTGCGCGTCGCTCGACACCGAGATGCCCACGCCCAGCTCGGCGCAGCGCTCCGCGATGCGGCGGCACGTGTCCACCGTCCCGCCCGTACGGTCGCCCTCGAGGCTGTGCTCGTTGATCTCGATGAGCTTGCCGCGCTCCTTGGCGGCCGTGAGCACCTCGTCCAGGTCGAACGGCACGCCCGCGCGACCGGTGTGGCCGAGCACGAACACGCGCGGCTCGGCGAGCACGCGCAGGTACATCTCGGTCGTCTGCGCGATGGAGGCGCTCTGGGCGAAGCTGCGGTCGTGCACGCTCGCGATGAGGTAATCGAGCCCCTTGGTGACGCGGTGGAAGAGGCTCTCGCCACGCGTGCAGCGGTCGGTCGTGATGTTGTCCGTCGAGATGATGTCCTGGCCGAAGAACCCGCCCTCGAGCGTGGCGATGTCGACCTCGGCCGCGCGCAGCAGCGTGACGCCGTCCCAGGTGCGCGGCCAGATGACCTGGTTCGTGAAGAACTGGAAGTTGCGCAGGTGCTGCTCGGGGTAGAGCATGCAGCTGAAGTGGTCGGACGAACCCAGGAGCTCGAGCCCGGCGGCGCGGGCGGCCGCGACGTTTTCCGCGAGGGTCGAGTATGCGTGGCGCGAGAACAGGGTGTGCGTGTGGATGTCGGTTCTGATGTCGAGCGTCATGATGCCCAGCCTTTCCGCCCGCCGCGCACGGTGGCGCCGCGGACGAGCGCGATGCCGCCCGATTGTGCCGGCGGCGTCCATGTTTATGCCATTATGCCGTGGTTCTTTGACGCAACGGGGCAAAATGCCGGGCTTCGCGGAAGTCGCACGAGCCGGGAGGGCGCCGCGGGCGGGAGCGGGGCGCCAGGCAGGCGGCTGGGCGGGGCGCAAGGCGGGCAGGAGCCCCGAATTTCGAGCGCATCGCCGCGCGCGGACGGGTTTTCGACCTCCCGCGCGACCCCGCCAACCCAAAGTGCGCGAAATGAACGTTTTATAGGCACCCCCTCAAGTAGCAAGGGGTCGCGCACCAACAAAAGCGCAGGTAGCCGAGTTGCCCTTGTGCCGGCTACTCGGCTACCCCCT
>CAPI01000002.1 GCA_000333815.1 [Collinsella] massiliensis | reverse complement strand
CCGCCTCGCCCGCCGCCGTCTCCACGGCTTCCCCTACCGGCGGCACGCAGGCCAGCATGCCCTCCACCGAGAGGAACGCGAGCGAATCCGCCCCGATGAAGCGGCAGATCTCGTCCACCGACTTGTTCGCGCTGATGAGCTGCGCCTGCACGTCGGTGTCGATGCCGTAGAAGCACGGCCACACGACCTCGGGGCTGTTCACGCGCACGTGCACCTCGCGCGCGCCCGCCTGCCGCAGCATCCGCACGAGCTGCACCATGGTGGTGCCGCGCACGATGGAGTCGTCGATCACCACGAGGCGCTTGCCGGCGATGATGTCGCGCAGCGGGTTGAGCTTCATGCGCACGCCCATCGCGCGCAGCTCCTGCGTGGGCTGGATGAACGTCCGCGCCACGTAGCGGTTCTTGATGAGCCCCTCGCCGAAGGGGATGCCGCTCTCGTGCGCGTAACCCTCCGCCGGCGGCAGGCCGGAATCGGGCACGCCGATGACCATGTCCGCGTCGACCGGCGCCTCGCGCGCGAGCTGCCGCCCCATGTCGTAGCGGCACGCGTACACGGACTTACCGCCCATGAAGGAGTCCGGCCGGGCGAAATAGACCTGCTCGAAGATGCACTCCGCGGTCTCGGGCGCGGCGGGCACGCCCTGCTCGGACACGAGCCCCTCGGCGCTGATGCGCAGGATCTCGCCGGGGCGGATGTCGCGCACGTACTCAGCGCCCACGATGTCGAGGGCGCAGGTCTCGGACGCGACGACCCAGCCGGCGGCCGCGTCGGGCGAAAAAGGGGTTGAAAGGAACCCGTCCCCATTCAACCCATGGGTTGGTTGGGGACGGGTTCCTTTCAACCCATCCCCATCCAACCCATCGGCGGGGATCATGCCGAGAACGAGCGGGCGGATGCCGTAGGGGTCGCGGAACGCGTAGAGCGCCTGCTCGTTGATGAGCGCCATGGCGTAGCCGCCGCGGATGAGCTCCATGGTCTTGCGGATGCCCTCGCGCAGGTGGCTCGTGCGCTGGGTGAAGTAGCCGATGAGCTTCGTCGCCACCTCGGAGTCGGAATTGGAGAGGAACGGCACGCCCAGCTCGATGAGCTGCCGGCGCAGCTCGTCGGTGTTCACGAGCGTCCCGTTGTGCGCGAGCGCGATGATGACGTCGTTGATGGTGGAGAGGTGCGGCTGCGCGGCCTCCCAGCTCTTGGCGCCCGCCGTGCCGTAGCGCACGTGCCCCACGGCGAGGTCGCCCGTGAGCGAGGAGAGGTCGGCGTCGGTGAACACCTGGTCCACGAGCCCCAGGTCCTTGCGCACCATGACCGTGCCGCCGTCGCCCACCGCGATGCCGGCCGATTCCTGGCCGCGGTGCTGCAGCGCCTTCAAGCCGAAATACGCGAGCCGCGCGACGTCGCGCCCCGGCGCCCACACGCCGAAGACGCCGCACTCCTCGTGCAGGGCGTCATCCGCCCGCATGCTCTCACCGTGCACATCAACCATATCGGAAACCCCTCCGCGCCGTTGTTCCACCATGAGATTATGGCATGCCCCGGCGGCGGACGGCACGGTAACACGCATGTAACGTGGGCGGGCGAAGCGCGCGGGCGGCGCGGGCCTCGGGCGGCGGGCGGATGCAGGCGCGGGCGGGCGCCAGCGCCGGACGAGGCCCCAGCCCAGCGTCCCAGCCCCCTACGCGTCCCCCGCCCGCGCGTCGTCGATCTCCGCGTCGAGCTCGTCGGAATACACGCTGTCGAACGATTCGTCGAACGCCTCGTCGATGCTCGCGGCGCCCAGATCGTTCTGCGCGAGCTCGTCCTCGAGGCTCTGCGCATGGCGGGCGGCGCGCAGCCGCTCGATCTGGGAATCGGACATCACGCGCGTGTTCGTCATCACGCCGTTGAGCATCACGAACGGCCGCTTGAAGGCGGAGAGCACCGCGCGCACGAGGATCGAGAACGCCCACACCGCGTACACGCTCGAGAGGATCGCCTCAAACGCGCCCGCGCCCAGCAGCAGCTCGTCCGTGTGACCGGAGAGCTCCGCGCCGCTCGTGGGCGCGATCCCGAGCGCCGGCGCCAGGCCGCTCGCCGCCGTCACGCCGCTCGTGGGGAAGAGCGCGCCCAGCCAGCTCGGCAGCAGCAGAAACACCCAGAAGAGCAGCCCGTAGCGGGCGATATATGCCCCGTTCGTCGCCGCGGAGCCGTCCGGCCGCACCACGCGCAGGCGCAGCGCCATGTGGCCGGGCGTCTGGCCGCGCGTGAGGCAGGGCACGAGCATGAACACAACGCCCGTGGCCACGAGCGCGCCGATGAGCCCCTCGTAGCGCCCGGTCACGCCGAGCGAGACCACGTTCGTCCACAGCCAGACGATGCCCTGGCAGAGAGCCATATCGATGGCGAACGCCAGCAGCCGCCGCGTGAACGACGTGTGCTCCGAGCCGCGCACGATGGAGCGGGCGTCCACGTCGCGCAGGTCGGGCAGGGACCGGCAGAGCGGGAACGACAGCCAGAAGCCCAGCATGGCGCCGGCAGTGTTCGTGATGAGGTCGTCCACGTCGAAGAGGCGGTACGGGTGCTCGTACAGGCCGAACAAGCCCGTGAGCTGCGACGTCTCGAAGAAGAGCGTGAGGCCGAAGCCCAGGAGCAGCGCCTGCCACCACCTGCGGTGGAAGAGGTAGCGCAGATACACGCCGAAGGGCACGGTGAGCAGCACGTTGAAGTAGACCGTGTAGACGGCCGGCAGGCGCAGGAAGGCGAGCAGGCTCGAGAGCGAGTCGATGCGGTCGAGGCCGCTCGCGCGCAGCTGCTGCATGAAGTGGAACGGCTGGAGCTGCGGGTGCTGGGCGCTCGCGACGTAGATGGCGCGGTCGGCCGGCAGCGGCAGGATCACCATGAAGTACGCGCACATGAGGTAGAAGATGAACGACGCCACGAGGAACGTCTTCCACGCCGAGATGCTGCCATAGCGGCGGTACTGGTAGATGGCGTACGGCAGCGAGAGCAGGGCGGACGCGAGCGGGAACAGCAGCGCCGCGATGCGGATGTTGTCCACGTAGCCAGCCATGTCGCACCCCTCTCTCCGGCGTCGCGGCCCCGCGCCGCGTCGAGCAAGCATACCGCATTTTGACAAAATCCAGACAGGCTGGTTTTTATCATCACTGCGCGGGTGAAGCGGGCGCGGGCGGCGGCCGCTTGCCGCCAGCGTTCGCCGGCCGCCAGCATTCGCCAGCCGCCGCCGTCCTTCGAGCACAAAGTTGACGGATTTATGCACGAA
>CAPI01000003.1 GCA_000333815.1 [Collinsella] massiliensis | reverse complement strand
CCCGAAACGAACGGTTTATGAAGGGGTGCCCGAGTAGCGAGGGGTTGCGCGCTAATAAATGCGCAGGTAGCAGGGTTGCCGATTTCCCGGCTACTTTGCCCACCCCCTATAAACCGCTCGTTTGGACGATTTTGGGAAGCGAGGGGCTGCGCGCGGGCCGTCTGAAGGCAGTTTGCAGCCCCTCGCGGCGCCCCGCGATGCCCAAAACGGCGCCCCGCGACGCCCAAACCGCGACCGGCGGCGTCCGGCCGCGCCCAAACCGGCACCCCCGGCAGCGCAGCCTCGCGCCGCTACCCCTGCAGATCCGGGTTGACGAGCTCGTCCGAGCTGGCGTTCGCACCCTCCGCGCCCACGTCGGCCTGCACGTCGTCGGCGGAAACGGACGGCGTCTCCTCCGTGACCGTGCAGATCATGATGGCGCGGTGGTCGGCCGGCGCCAGGCCGCTGCAGGTCACGAGCGCGAGCACGCGGTCGGTCGAGGCGATGCGCTCGTCGACGTCGCTCGCCTCCGCCTGGGCGTAGCCGCGCAGATCCTCGAGGTAAGCAGCGAGCGCCGCCTGGTCGCCGAAGTTCTCCTGCCGCGCCTCGACGTAGGTCTCGGGCACGCGCGCGGTGTAGAGCGGCGACAGTTTGTAGGTCGTCTCGGGCGTGAGGTAGTACACCGTGGTCATCTTGTCGAAGTTCGCCTGGTCAAGCGTCTTCTCGATGGGGTCGAACATGGAGCCGTTGCTCATGTGGTGGCCGTAGACCGTCGTCTGCTGGCCCACCATGCCGGGCGCCTGCTGGTCGCAATCGAGCATGATGCTGCCGCTCTCGTTCCACGAGCCGTCGGGCAGCGCGCGCAGGTACTGGTCGTTCGTGTCGCCCTGCACCACGGGGAAGCTGATGTCCGTGCCGGGGATGTAGATCCACGCGACGATGTCCTCGCTCACCTGCTTGAGCGCGTCCCAGTCGACGACGGGCACGCCGTCGCCGCTGGAGTCATCCACCGTCACGTACTGCGAGAGCTCGTCGTACGCGGCGCCCGCCTTCTGGTAGCCGATCTGCGCGGAGATGAAGATGCCGGCCGCGACGAGCAGCAGCAGGATGCCGACGCCGATGAGTACCTTCGAGACGATGTCGCGCCCGCTGCGCTTGCGCGGCGCGCCGGAGGAGCGGGAAGCACGGGAGCCGTGTCCGGCCGCAGTGCGGGAGCGGGAGGCGGCGGAGCGAGAAGCCGCCGAACGGGAGTAGGGCGACGGCGCGTGGGGTGAAGCCGGGCGGGGTGCCTCGACGCGGGCGGGACGCGCGTAGGGCGACGTCGGCGGGGTGGCCGAACTGTGCGCTCGGGATGCCGATGCGTGGGAGTGGGGGGCTGCCTCGCGGGCGTTGGGTGTGGCCGAACTGTGCGCTGCCTCGCGGGCGTGAGGCGCAGCCGCGCGGGGCGTGGCCGCATGCGAACCCGAGCTGTGCGCGGTCGCGTGCGCGGACGAACCCGGGACGGCGCGGTGCGATCCCGCGCTGCGAGCGGGCGGGACGTTCGTGGCTCCGGGGTGCGTCGCGCCATGATGCGGCGTGCGGGGAGCGCGCGGCGCGTCGCCCGCGAAATGCGAGCCGTTGCCCCGCGGGCTCGGCGACGCCTGGCCGCCCGTCGTCTCGGCTTCCTGCTTCGGACGGAACCGTCTGCCCTCGTATGCCGCCATGAAACCTCCGTGCGTCATGCGATTCAAACAATAACTCACCAGTATAGGCGATGCGCGAGCACGCTCAGGTAAAGAGGAGGTAATCCCACATCAGGTACGAAATTGGCGTGGCGCGGCGAGAAGCCTGCGACGCGCGGGGCGCTGCGGACGCACAGCGAGTCGCCCACGGCTGAGCATCGCACGGCCGCCCGTCGTCCTCTCGCCTCACGCCTCGTGGGATTGCTCCCAGGTGTGGTCGTGCTCCTTCTCGACGACGCTGCCGTCCGCGACGGGGTCGGCCTGCGTGAGGTTGAGCGGGTCGAAGCCCTCCATGAACTTGTCGCGGCCGAAGCTCGGTGGGATCGCCACGGGGTACACGCCGGTGAAGCACGCCGTGCAGTACCCACGCTTGCCGCAGCCGGCGGCGGCGCCCGCGCGCCCGGCGCCCT
>CAPI01000004.1 GCA_000333815.1 [Collinsella] massiliensis | reverse complement strand
ATAGGGGGTGGGCAAAGTAGCCGGGAAATCGGCGACCCTGCTACCTGCGCATTTGTTGGCGCGCAACCCCTCGCTACTCGGGCACCCCTTCATAAACCGTTCGTTTCGTGATCTTTGGGACGGCCTGGTTCCCGCTTGTATCAACGAAACGCCCCGATCGCTCCCCGGCGACCTGCGATTCCATCCCCTGTGCCAGCTCCGTGCAAGGTTCGCGACAGGTTCATGCCAGGTTCGTGCCAGATTCGGCGCAGATCGCCATGAGATGCTGCACCCAGGTCGAATGGGATGCAGCCAAGGCGAGCAGCTCGCCGACGGGCAGAAAGGGAAGCCAATCATGATCATCATCACCGGAGCATCCGCCCTCGCATGGTGGAACACCCCCACGCTCTTCAAACACGAGGAGATACCTCCCGAGCAGTTCACCGCGTGGCTCAAGATGGATGAGAAGATGCGGCGCTACGCGACAGGCCGGAAGAACAGGAGGTACGTCGACGAGCGCATCCTGGCCCGCCTGCCCTTCGACCTCAAGGGCATCCCGCTCCCCATCGAGGTCGAAACCGACTACGGCACCATGCGCACATCCCCGTTCGCACGCGTGCACCGGCTGTCCCGAAAACCCGACGCATCCCTGCTCCAGGCGCTCGGCAACGACCTGTACGTCGCATCCCCCTCCCTGGCGCTCGTCCAAGCGTCGCGCCGGCGCTCGCTTACCGCGACGATCGCCCTCATGTACGAGGCATGCGGCATCTACGCCGAGCCGAGCGTGACGGATCTCGTGCGCCCTCTGCTGGAAGCGTGCAAGGCGCAGGCGAGCGGGGCGAAGCAGCCATCGCAGTTCTTCAGGAAGGATGAGGACGACCCGTGGAAACCGGTATTCGATAGGAACGGGGACCCATCCAGCATGTGGAAGCGGCCTCAGCTCATAACGACGGAGCAGCTCCGCATCGAGCTCGAAACGATGCAGTGCGTTGACGGGCTGCCGCAAGCGCGGAGGGCAGCGCAGTTCGTGCATGACCGCTCCGGATCGTGGCTGGAAACTGCTTGGGCGCTGTTTGCCTTGTTGCCGCCTCGATGCGGCGGCGCGGGGTACCCAGCTCCCCTGTTCAACGAGCGCGTGACGTTCACCCCCGAAGCGGAGCTGCTCGCGGGCATGTCATACTGCAAATGCGACATGCTCTGGCCGGAGCAGAATGCCGTCGTCGAACTCAACGGGATGGCGTACCACGCCGACCGCGCGGGGTTCAAGGAGGCGTCCGGCAGACGCGCCGCGCTCGAGTCGATGGGATATTCCGTTCTCGAGATTACCTACGATCAGATGTGCGACATCACGCAGCTTGAGATTCTGCTCGACATGATGTCGACCAGGCTCGGCCTCAAGCCCGCAAAGCGAAGCACAAAACAGATCGAGCGGCGAAAGAAGCTGCACCAGGAGCTTTTCGGGCAGCCCGAGTCGTCTGAGTGAGCCATTTTCGGCTCGTTTGGGCTCCGAAATCCGCGCGCGTCGGGATAGTGTTTCCCAAAGTGAGCGAAA
>CAPI01000005.1 GCA_000333815.1 [Collinsella] massiliensis | reverse complement strand
GTCTACCTTTTGACCGCCGCATATCGGCGCACGGCGTGCCGGTGCCTACAGAGCGCCCGGCGCGCCTTTGCATGCGCTCATCCAGCGACGGAATGTCGACTGCGATACACCGCAGGCTCCGGCGGCCTCGGTGCACGTGAGGTCGCCTGCCAGATAGAGCCCGCGAACCGTTTCGAACGCCTCGGGACGCTCGATGCGCGGCCGACCGAAGCGCACGCCCCGCGCCTGCGCGGCGGCGATGCCCTCGGCCTGCCGCTGCCTGATGTTGTCGCGCTCGATGTGCGCGACGTAGCTCAGAAGCTGTAGAACCATATCGGCGATGAACTCGCCGGTCACACCGTTCGCCTCGCGGCGCGTGTCGAGCAGCGGCATATCGAGCACCACGAGATGGACGTTGCCGCACTTGGTAAGCCGCCGCCATTCGTCAAGGATCTCGTCGTAGTTGCGCCCCAGCCGATCGATGCTCTTGACGACCACGGTGTCGCCCGTTCGCAGCCGCCGCACGAGTCGCTGGTATGCCGGCCTCTGGAAATCCTTGCCGCTCGCCGTGTCGGTGAAGATGCGCCGCCGTTCCACCCCGAATTCCTCGAGCGCATCGATCTGCCGTGCCAGGTTCTGGTCGCGCGTCGAGACGCGCGCGTACCCGTACATGGCTCCGTCCTCGCGGGGCTCTCTTCGCGCCGTGCATCGCTGCTCCATGTGTCCTCCTTGTCCAACGCGAATCCTACAAGGAGCAGCATTCCCGTACCCCGCGCCGCGCCGACGCAGCGCGCCGCATACGACGACGGGGCGGACCCGGCCGGATCCGCCCCGATTACGCGCGTGATAAAATCCAGACAGGCTGGTTTTTATCATTTTGCCGGCGCCGGCGCCCTACGACAGTCGCGCGCCCACTTCCTTCGCAGCCGCGGCCTTGTCGAAGTTGCCGCCCGTCGCCTTGTTGAGCGCGCCCATGACCTTGCCCATGTCCTTGCGCGTGGTGGCGCCCACCTCGGCGATCGTCCGCTCGATGAGCTCCACGAGCGCGTCGCCCGAGAGCTGGGCGGGCAGCAGGCTCTCCAGGATCTTCACCTGCTCCTCCAGCGTGTCGGTGCGCTCCTGGTTGTTCCCCGCCTTGCGCGACATCTCGAGCGTCTCGTTCGTCTGCTTGATGAGGCGCTTGATCATGCTGTTCACGTCTTCCTCGGTGGCGTCGCGGCGCTCGTTCACCTCGACGTTCTTCACCTCGGCCATCACCTGGCGGATGATGGACAGGCGCACCTTGTCCTTCGCCTTCATGGCGGCGACCATCTGGTCGTGCAGCTCTTGGTTCGTCATATCGTCCTCCCCGGTTCGTCCGCAGCGCCGGTGCCGCTACTCTGTCGCGGCGTCGTCGGTCGCGGGCTCGTCGCCCTCGGTCGTCGCCGCGTCCATGTCCACGTTGTAGGGCACGTCGGCGGGCATGTCGTTGATCTGGATGTCGGCCTCGGAGCGCTGCTGATCCAGCCACGCCTGGTACGCGGTGGACTGGTTCGTGCTCTCGATGCTCTGGATGAAGGTGTTCCGCAGGTCCTCGGGAATCTGGTCGACCGAGGTCACCTCGCCGTCCACGTAGAAATGGTCGGTACACATGATGATGTGGTAGCCGTAGTCGGTCTCCACCACGCCGCTCACCTGGCCGGTGTCGAGTGCGGAGAGCGCCTGCTGGTAGGCGTCGACGAACGTGGTGAGCTTGTCCCAGCCCACGTCGCCGCCGTCCGACGCCGACGAATCCTCCGAGTACTCCTTCGCGGCGTCCTCGAACGAGATCTCGCCGGCGTTGATCTTGTCGAGGATCTCCTGCGCCTTCGCCTTGGCCTCCTCGCGCGTGGCGTCATCGGCGTCCTCGGCCACCTTGATGAGGATGTGCGACGAGCGGCGGGCGTCGTTGTACGTGCTCAGGTTCTCATTCGCGTACGCGATGACCTCGTCGTCCGTGGGCTCCTCGACCGGCGCGACCGAATCGCGGAAGGCCTCGGACTCGAGGTTCTGGCGGATGGTCTCCTTATAGGTGGACTCGGTGTAGCCGAGCTGCTCGAGCATCTGGACGAACGCGTCCTCGGAATCGTAGTTCGACACGATGTCCTGCCACTCGGCCTCGACGTCCTCGTCGCTCACCTGGATGTTCGCGTCGCGCTCGGCCTGGCTCACCAGCACGTCGTCGATGAGGCCGTCGATGACGTTCTCGCGGTAGCTCTCCGGCGTCATGCCCATGGAGCTGAGGTACGCGGCCCAATCCGCGTCGTCATCGTAGCCCATGGAGCTGCGCGTGCTCATGATCTGCTCGGTCACCGTGTCCTCGGTGATCTTCGTGCCGTTCACCGTGGCAGCGACGCCGCCCGTGAGCTTGTACTCCTCGTCGGACGCCACCTGGTTGAGGACGCCCGAGCACGCGACGCTCGTCACCGAGAGCACCATGGCGAGCACGCCGATGGCCACGAGCACGTACTTGATGCCCTTGTGGATCTGCTGCTTGTTCTCACGCTTGAAGTCCGCCTTCGTCTTGGGCCGGTCCGCGCGGCCGCTCGCGTGCGCCGAGGCCGCCGTGTGCGCGGAGCGCGTGTGCCGCTGCGAGCCCGCGGGCGGGCGCTTGCTTTCCTTGTTCGATGCCATTCCTGTCCGTACCTTTCGGCTCGACATCAGCTGTAAACCGCCGTAATGATACTACGGGGGTGTATGGGGTCTGTGGACTTGCAGGCGGGGTCACGTGATGTACAGGACGGGGGCGGGGGCGGTGCGGAGCTCGCGTGCGGATAGCTACCCGGGCACTGGCGCCGGGCGCACGCGGACGGCCACCCGGCCGCGCCCACCTGCCGCGCCCCCATCGCTTACTCAGGCAGGACGCTCACCGTGCGGTCGTCGTTCACCTGCACGCGGCCGTCGGCGAGCAGCTGCACCACGTGCGGGTACAGCTGGTGCTCGACCTTGTGGATCGCCGCCTCGAGCTCGTCGACCGTCCAGCCCTCCTCGACGCGCACCGCTTCCTGCGCGATGATGGGGCCCTGGTCGTAGACCGCGTTGGCGAAGTGCACGGTCACGCCCGTCACCTTCACGCCGCGGTCGAACGCGTCCTGGATGCCGTGCGCGCCCTGGAAGCTCGGCAGCAGCGCGGGGTGGATGTTCACCACGCGATCAGGCCAGAGCGCGAGCAGCGGCTCGTGGACTTTGCGCATGTAGCCGGCCATGACGATGTACTCGGCGCCCGCGCGCTCGAGCTCGGTCGCGATCACCTCGTCGGCGTCCCACGGGTCGGCGTAGAGCTCCTTGGAGAGCGCGAGCGTCTGGATGCCCGCGTCGGCCGCGCGCTTGAGGCCCGCCGCGCTCGGACGGCTCGACACCACGAGCACGATCTGCGCGTTGAGCTCGCCCGCGGCGATGCGGTCGATGAGCGCCTGCAGGTTGGTGCCGGAGCCGGAGATGAGCACGCCGATCTTGAGCGGTGCCGGCTGCGCGCCGTCCTGCGCCGCGGCCGCGCGGGCCTCGCGCCGGGCGCGCTGGATCTCGTTGTTGCCGGGCGCGAGCGGCGCCACGACGCGGCGGGCGGCGGGGTTGCCGGCCTCGGCCATCGCGCGCGCGAGCTCACTGTCCACGTCGCTCGAGAAGAAGAAGTCGCGCGGCAGCGCCTCGGGGGGCAGGTCGGCCGCCTCGATCTCTTCGCGGTGCTCGTCCATGCTATGTGAAAAAACCCCTGGGGTATTTTTACGATCAGCGCTCATCGGAATAGGTCACCTCGCCGGAGCCGGGCACGCACGTGCCCACGCGGAACGGATGCTCGCCCTGTGCCTCGAACGCGGCGCGCACAGCGGCCTCGTCCTCGGGGGCGCAGATCACGCACAGGCCGACGCCCATGTTGAACGTCTTGCACGCCTCGTCGGCCGAGAGCCCGGCGGCGCGGGCGATGTAGGAGATGACGGGCGGCACATCCCAGCCCATCGCGAAGCCCTCGGGCGAGGTGGTGCGCTCGACCACCGCGTCGACGTCCGAGGCCAGCGCGCGGTTGAGGTTCTCGGTGATGCCGCCGCCCGTGATGTGCGCGATGGCGTGCACGCGCGAGCCGGCCTCGCCGCGCAGCACCTCGAGCACGGGCTTCACGTAGATGCGCGTGGGCGCGAGCAGGGCGTCGGCCAGCGAGGCGCCGCCGAGCTCCTCGAGCGGCTGCTCGAGCTCCGCGCGCTTCGCGGCGGCCTCGGGCGTGCCCGGCTCGATGCCGTCCACCCCCACGACCTTGCGCACGAGCGAATAGCCGTTGGAGTGGATGCCCGACGAGGGCAGGCCCAGGATCACGTCTCCGGGGCGCACGTTCTGCGGGTCGAGCATGCGCGGGCGGTCGACGACGCCCACGGCGAAGCCCGCGAGGTCGTAGTCGTCCGCGCGCATGACGCCGGGGTGCTCGGCCATCTCGCCGCCCACGAGCGCGCAGCCCGCGAGCTTGCAGCCGTCCGCGACGCCCCTGACGATCTTGGCCATGCGCTCGGCCTCGATGTGGCCGATGGCGATGTAGTCCAGGAAGAAGAGGGGCTCCGCGCCGGACGCGAGGATGTCGTTCACGCACATGGCGACGAGGTCCTGGCCCACCGTCTCGTGGCGGTCGAGCAGCTGGGCGAGCACGAGCTTGGTGCCCACGCCGTCCGTGCCCGAGATGAGCACGGGGTCGTCCATCTCCTTGAACGCGGCGGCGGAGAACAGGCCGCCGAACCCACCGATGCCGCCGATGACCTCGGGACGGGCGGTCTCGGCGACCATCTGCTTGATGGCGTCGACCGCGCGACCCCCCTCGGCCGTGTCGACGCCGGCGTCTTCGTAGGTGATATGCTCGCGGCTCTCGCTCATGCGCAGATCCTTTCCGAAAGAATGACCGTTCTGCCATCATAGCAGGTTGAATGTGCCCCGGGCGCATGCGCCGAAAACGCACCGAGGACTCACGGAAGGCGGGCGGGGCGCGGGGCGGGCGACCTGGTTGCAGGACGGAACCCGGCGCGCGGGGCCAGCGGCGGGGCGGGATTCGTGCGCGGGGTTCGAAGAGGCTCAATTCGCGGTGGTTTTGGCGCCCCGGAGCACACCGCGTTCCCAAAATCGTCGAAAGGG
>CAPI01000006.1 GCA_000333815.1 [Collinsella] massiliensis | reverse complement strand
GCCGCCCGCGCCGCGTCGCCCGCCGCGCGCGCCGCGCCCTCGGCACCCGTCCGCCTCATCGCACCAACCACCGCTTCGCTCATCGAAACCTCATCACCTCAAGCGCGTGGAGCGCCGTGGGAACGAACATCCAAACCGCATAGGGAACATACCCCCACCACGCGACGAGCCGTGACATGGTGGGATAGAACTCGTATTGCCCGGTCGCCGCGATGGAGATGACTGCGCACAGGCAGCCGCCGAGCGCGATCGCGACGAGCGCCGCCGCGTCCGCCCCGGTAAACCGGTAGCGCGCGTACGTCGTCCGCCGGCGCGCGGCGCCCCAGCCCCGGGCCCGCATCGCGTCCGCCGTCTCGAGCGCGTCCTCCATCGTCCAGCCCATGAGCACCGACGAGAGCCGCAGCCGACCGCGCACGGCGTCCGCGGCGCGCCTGCCCGGGAGCGTGGCGGCGTCCTGCACGAGCGCGATCTGCCTCCCCTGCCGCACGAAGCGCGGGATGAGCCGCATGCTCTGCGAGATCATGAGCGACACCACCGGCACCGCGTTGCCCAGCAGCGCCATGCACTTCTCGAACGGCAGCAGCGTCGCCGCCGCCTGGAACCACAGCGCGCTCGCCACGAACAGGGCACCCATCGTGCAGCCGTAGGCCAGGCTCTCGAGGTACACCGCGCGCCCGCCGATGCGCAGCAGCTCGGTCGAGCCCGAGGCCGAGAACACCGGATTGAGCACGGCGATGACCAGCACGAGCGGCAGCTGCCACCGTAGGCGCGCCAGGCTCGCGCACAGGCCGTCCGCGCATACCGAGTACGCGAAGCCGCCCGCGAGGGAGATCGCCACGAGCACCGGCTGCAGCGAGGCCATCGTGAGCCCGAGCGTGAACGCCAGGTACAGCGCGGCCACCGCCGGGTGCGCCGTGTCGAATGCCGTATGTCGCACGCGCGCCGCCACGCACCCGCTCCGTTCGCTCGCCTGCCGGGCCAGCGCCGGCACGACGTCGCGCGGTGCCGGGCGACTGCAAGTGTATCGCACGCTCTGCGTATTCGCTGTGACGTTTACCTCGCCTTTATGCATATGGCATCCCAGAGAACCTGATGCTGGGTTATTATCGGAACGGTAAGGAGCTCGACCGGCCCCGACGCCCCACGCGCCGCCGCGCCCGCCGAGCCACTCCAAGCGAACGGGAGCACCCATGAACGCAACTGCCATCATCCTCGCCGCCGGCGAGGGCACCCGTATGAAGTCCAACCATGCGAAGGTCGCGCATGCCATCCTGGGAAAGCCCATGATCTGCTGGGTCGTCGACGCGGCGCTCGCCGCCGGCTGCGAGCGCGTCGTGGTCGTCGTGGGGAGCCACGCCGACGAGGTGCGCGCCATCATCGACCGCACCTACGAGGATTCCCCCGCGCCCGTCGACTGCGTCGAGCAGGCCGAGCGCCTGGGCACCGCGCATGCCGTGCGCGTGGCCATCGAGGCCTGCGGCGTCGGCGACGGCCCCGTCGTCGTGCTCAACGGCGACCTGCCGCTCATCCAGCCCGAGACCATCCGTGACTTCGCCGAGACCATCACCGCGAGCGGCCTCGCGGCGGCCGTCCTCTCCTTCATGCCGCCCGTCCCGCAGGGCTACGGCCGCATCGTCCTCGACGAGGACGGCGCGCTCCTGCGCATCGTGGAGCAGAAGGACTGCACCGCCGAGGAGGCGGCCATCGCGGAGTGCAACGCCGGCTGCTACGCCTTCGACGGCGAGCAGCTCGCCCTGCATATCGGCGAGGTCGGCTGCGACAACGCCCAGGGCGAGTACTACCTGCCCGACATGCTCGGCATCCTGCGCGAGGCGGGCCAGCGCGTCTCGTCGTTCTGCTGCGACGACTACCGCGACGGCCTCGGCGTGAACAGCCGCGCCCAGCTCGCCGAGCTCACGGCCATCGCGCGCGACCGCATCAACGACCGCCTCATGGCGGAGGGCGTCACCTTCATCGATCCCACGCAGGCCTGGATCGGTCCGGACGCGACCATCGGCCGTGACACCATCGTCTGGCCGCAGACGCACCTCATCGGCCGCTGCCACGTGGGCGAGGACTGCGTGCTCGGCCCCAACACGCGCCTCACGAACGTGCGCGCGGGCGACCGCTGCTCCATCGACGAGACGGTCGGCATCGACGTGGTGCTCGAGAACGACATCACCGTGGGGCCGCGCGCCTACCTGCGCCCCGGCACGCACATCCTCGACGGCGCGCACATCGGCACGCACGTCGAGATCAAGAAATCCACCATCGGCGAGGGCTCGAAGGTGCCGCACCTCTCCTATATCGGAGACACCACCATGGGCGCGCGCGTGAACATCGGCGCGGGCTCCATCACCTGCAATTACGACGGCGTGCACAAGCACCCCACCACCATCGGCGACGACACGTTCATCGGGTCGGACACCATGATGGTCGCGCCCGTGAACATCGGGTCGCACGCGGTAACCGGTGCCGGCGGCACCATCACGGAGGATGTCCCTGACGGCGCGCTCGCTGTGGAGCGCACCGAGCAGCGCATCATAGAAGGCTATTCCGAGCGCAAACGCGCGCGCGAGTAGAGGCATCGAGGCACAAGGCAGCTTGCATTAAGGAGAGGTAACATGCCGACCAACGACCCGACGAAATCCCTGCAGATGGTGAAGACGCTTCGCCTCTACTCGGGAACCGCGAACCGACCGCTCGCAGAGAAGATCGCCCAGATCCTCGGGGTCGAGCTCTCCGGCCTTGCGCTCGAGAAGTTCGCCAACGGCGAGATCTACGCGCGCTTCGATGAGACCGTGCGCGGCGCGGACGTGTTCTTCGTCCAGTCCATCTCCGGCAACGTGAACGATGCCCTCATGGAGCTGCTCATCGCGACCGATGCCGCCAAGCGCGCCTCCGCCCGCACCATCACCGCCGTCATCACGCACTACGGCTACGCCCGCCAGGACCGCAAGGCCGCGCCGCGCGAGCCCATCACCGCGCGCCTCGTGGCGAACCTGCTCGAGCGCGCCGGCGTGGACCGCGTGATCACGCTCGACTTGCACCAGGGCCAGATCCAGGGCTTCTTCGACATCCCCGTGAACCACCTCTCCGCGCTGCCGCTCTTCGGCGATTACTACAACGCCATGGGCTTCGACACCGAGAACCTCGTCGTGGTGTCGCCCGACGTCGGCCGCGCCAAGGCCGCCAAGAAGCTCTCGGACATGCTCGATTGCTCGCTCGCCATCGCGCACAAGGGGCGCCCGCGCCACAACGCCGCCGAGGTCATGGGCATCATCGGCGACATCAAGGGCAAGACCTGCATCATCAATGACGACATGATCGACACGGCGGGCACGCTGTGCGCGAGCGTGCGCGAGCTCAAGAAGATGGGCGCCGGCGACATCTACGTGTGCGCCACGCACGGCATCTTCTCCGGCCCCGCCATCGAGCGCCTGAACGACGCGCCGATCGTCGAGTGCGTGGTCACCGACTCCATCCCCGTCGAGGTGGGCGGCAAGATCAAGACCATCACGGTCGCGAACGAGTTCGCCGACGCCATCGACGCCGTGTACTACGAGAACTCTGTTTCCGAGCTCGTCGGCGGCGATTTCGCGCTGTAATCGAGCGCGCTGGCGCGCCGGGAAGCGCCTTCGGCTTGCCTGAACCGGGCTGCGGCTCCGCCGCAGCCCGGTTTTTCGTTTTCAGGCGCAAAAAGTGGTGGTGGAATTCGGATATGCACGATTGGCTAAGCCCGCAGAACCCGATTCGCGTGGTTCAGGCGCTCCAGTCGCCTCGGCCAACGCCCTCGGACAAACAAAACCCCAGGATTTTGTCGCGCGCCATATTGGACAAGGGTTCATTTCCGCCTCGCAAGCCGTCCGACACCGTTCCCAATCGTGCATATCTGAATTCCATCACCACTTTTTGCCAAAGACGGCATCAAAACTTCCGCAGCAAGGCTGCGCGCGCCTGCAAACCGCGTTACGCCGGGGGCAATCCGACGCCTTTGCGCAATTCGTTGAGCCATGCCCCCTGGAGCTTGCGGTATCCGTCCGCGTAATAGCGGAACCGCCTCTTCGCCGCCTTGTAGATCGACCGCGCTATAGCTTCCAGCGCGACGATATCGCGCATCTGGTCGCGGTTGATAACGAGCACAGTTACGCCCATGCCTTTGAGCCCGTTGTTGCGCTGGCCATCGTGGATGCGCGCGTTCTCCTCCTCGTGGCCGGCGCCGTTGTATTCCAAATCAAGCTTAGCTGCAGGGATGTACGCGTCGCATACGGCGTACGGGACGTTCGACGCCATGCGCACGGCGTTCGCGTCGAAGTTCAAGCGGTAATTGAGCAGCATCCCGCCCTTGGGCAGGCCGGCGCATGCGAAGCCCCCGACCCGCATCGGGCCTCCAAGCACGCCGAACATCACGGTCTCCGCTGGCGAAGCCGACCCCGGGGCTGCGATGCGCACCGCAGCTCGAAACGTGGCAAAGTGGCTGCTCTTTGCCCAGCGCGCCATCGCCTTGAGCTCCGCCATCGTAACCGCCGGCTCGCATCGATAGTGCACTTGCTGCACGTCCTCGCGGTCGCGCTCGTCCGGCCACACGCCGCCCCACGAGATGGGCAACGTCGCCTCATCGGGCAGGGAGTACGTCCCGAGCAGTTCCATGAGCAGCGCGACCACCTCGCCCAGGGAGCGGCCGCGGGAATATTGGAGCGCCGCGAAGGCGGGCGACTCCGCGTAGACCCCGAGCGAGACGCGCATCAGCGCCCCGGCGGGCAGCGTCGCGGAGACGACATGGCAGGCGATGGGCTTCCGGTCGCGACGCGCCGAGGCCTCCCCCACGAGCACGTGGAGCAGCTCACCCTCCCCGGGCTCCCATGCGCCCAAACGGACGAGCTCGTCAAAGTCGATCTGGTCGGCGTTGGGCACGCAGCGCGCAATGGCCTGCCGTTGCTCGACACGACCGACCGCGTCCCACAGCAGCCTGTCGCGCGTGCGCCGCGCTGCGCGGATCGCCCGCAATGACGGAATATGTGATAGCACTAACGTCCCCATGCCGAGACGCTATCACATCCAAAACACCCTGTCTACGCTGGGGTTTTGTTCGTTTTCATTCTGTTTCGCGTGCCAGATTCGTGTCAGATTCGTGCAAGGTTTTGTGCCAGATGTACTCTAGATTGCGCACCCTGTCCCTAATCAAAACGCTCCAAGGCGGCCACGCGATTTAGGACATTCGGCGGACATGTCCTACATCAACGACCGAAATGCCCGTTTGGGCGATAATTTGTCCGAAACGGAACGATGCTTCAGCACAAAAAGCTCTCACGGAGCGCTTTGGAGGAGTCGAATGGCCCAACCGCAACCGAAACCGATCCGCATGGTCGCCGGGCTGGGAAACCCCGGTGACGAGTACGCGAGCACGCGCCACAACGCCGGCTTCCAAACCGTCGACGAGCTCGCGCGGCGCGCGGGCGTTTCCTATTGGAAGAACCAGCTCGGCGCCGAGGTCGCCGTCACGCGCGTCCGCGACGCCGAGGCGGAGGGCGGCGTGCGCGAGGTCGTGCTCGTGAAGCCGCAGAGCTTCATGAACACGAGCGGCGGCCCCATCTCCAAGCTCTGCCGCGAATACGGCGTGGCGCCGGAGGAGCTGCTCGTCGTGCATGATGAGCTCGACATCCCCGAGGGCGACGTGCGCGTGAAGGTGGGCGGCGGCCACGCGGGGCACAACGGCCTGCGCTCCATCATCGACAAGCTGTGCAGCCGCGATTTCAACCGCATCCGCTTCGGGATCGGCGAGCCCCCGGGCAAGATGCCCACGGCGGACTTCGTGCTCAAGCAGCTGCGCGGCAAGGAGGCCGATGCGTTCGCCGACACCGTCATGCGCGCGGCCGACGCCTGCGAGCTCGCGCTCACGAGCGGCGTCATCTACGCCCGCGACCACGTGAACGGCGCCGCCGCGCAGAACGGAAAGCACTAGCATCCGAATGGGTTGGTTGGGGACGTGTTCCTTTCAACCCATTCGGATGCCACGGCGACGGTGCGATCGCACGAATGGGTTGAAAGGAACACGTCCCCAACCAACCCATCTCTAGCCACTCCCGTTGCTTCAAATTGACATATAACGTCAACTCACCGTCGTCCAAAACGTACGAACAATATCCCAGATACAATGCAATGGCAGTACCCATTCGGGCGGAATGCCCGTTCGCAAAAAAGGATCTGCCATGTCATCTCATTCCCTGCGCTTCCATATTGAGGACGAAGTAGAACCCCTGCAAAGCGTCATCGTCCATCGCCCAGGCAATGAGATGCGCGAGTTCGCCGCGGTGAATTTTGACCAGATCTTCTATCTCCGCGCTGCGCAAGGCAAGCAACAGCTCGATTTCGAAAAGGCACTGGAGGAGCACGACGGCTTTACAGCCCTGCTGAGGCACGAGGGCATCGAGGTGCTTGAGGTCGAAGACCTACTCGCAGAGGCACTCGAAACCGACGAGATGCTTCGAGCCTCGTTCGTGGACTCGTTCATAGCCCAAACCGGCACGAAAGGCGACGAGCTCCAAGCGGCAATTCGCTCCGTGCTGGAGTCCCGAAGCACGACAAGCGGTCTCGCGCGAATCGCAATCGAGGGCATCCGATGCCGCGATGCGGGTATTCCAAACTATCACCTCGAGCCGCTCGCTCACCTGCGCAGAGAGGAATACGACGGAGATTCCCTGCTCGCAGGCCCTATGAACATGCTGTTCTTCACACGCGATCCCGCCGTGGTCGTTGAAGATGGCGTCGTGCTCTGCAACATGTACTGGTCGGACCGCGCGCGCGAGGCTCTCATCTACCGTACAATCTTCGGACATCACCCCCTCTTCTCCTCAAGCACCGTATGGCATCGCGAAACGAGTTCGTTCCATATCGAGGGTGGCAACATCATGAACCTCAGCGCTGGCTCGGTCGCCATCGGCATCTCACAGCGCGCCGAGGCCGCCGCTGTAGACCACCTCGCGCGGTTGCTCTTCGCCGAATCACCTATACGCGAAATCGTCGCTATTGCGCTCCCGGATTGTGAGGGGCGACGCCTCCATCTCGATGCGTTTCTGAGCAAGGTGGACCACGGCCTGCTCCTCGCCGATCCGCTCCTACTCGAACAACCGGAGGTGTATCGCATCACTCCGGGAAAGCAAGAATCCATCTGCATCGAACGCCAGGATAACCTTGCTAAAGCAATCGAGCATGCTTTAGGCATACCAGTTTCATTTGTCCCGTGCGGAGGCTCTGCACGCGGACAAGCGGCAGAACAAGAAGCTGCGAACGGCGCGTCCTCCGTGCTCACCCTGGCACCGGGAAAAGTATGCGCCTGCCAGGGGAATCCACGCACCGCAGAAGCGCTCTACCGGGCGGGCGTCGATATCCTCATCGCCCCCGTCGATGAGCTTGTCTCGGGGTTCGGCGGGCCGAGCAGTCTCTGCATGCCCCTGCGCAGAGGTACGGCGTAAAGCAATGAGTATCGGGGAGAACATCCGGGAACTCAGACAGCGCGCAGGGCTCACCCAGGCGCAATTTGCCCAAAAGCTCGGCGTGACAAAGGAAACGGTCTGTCGCTGGGAGCGCGATGCCACCACCATTCGGAAGCGCCATGTGGACCAGCTCGTCCGCATCTTCGATATCGTACCGGATGATATCCTCAGCAGCTCCGGCGGCCTTGCCAGCAGACGCGACCTCCCGCTACCCTCCAACAACCTCCATGACAACCCCCCCCCCATCCGATGCAGAACGTGCTGGCGAGCACCATCCTCATCTCCCAGCGCAGTCATTTCCGGTATATAAGATCGTTCCCGCCCCATCGGGCACCTCGATCGTCGCGCGCGGGCACGCGTATGCACCGCCCGACATCGCCGCACGGCATCCTCATGCTGCGTTCTTCCCCGCACCTGCGGGCGAGCTAAACCGCGTGTTTCCCAGCGGAAGCCTACTGCTCGTGGATCCAAACCTGCGCCCGTGGAACGGATGCTGCGTCGTCGCCGCTCTCGATGCCCGCACCGTCTTGGTGCGTCGATTCGCGCAGGCCAAGGGCATGGCTGCGCTCTCCTGTCACTCCTTTACCGTGCAGACTCCCGACATCGTCGTCGACCAGAGGCGCGTCCGAATCCTGGGCGTGGTCGTTTGGTTCCAAGCGGGCCATGATATGGGAGAAGCATAGGGCGCCCAATGCCGCGCGCGTTATCACAAGGAGCGATCCAGGTGTCTCTACGTTTCTTTTGAACACGAAGCGGGGAGCCGGCATTGCCAACTCCCCGCCCATCATTTGAACCAAATGCTTTATTTCAGCGTCGCGTACATGACAGCCTTGATGGTGTGCATACGGTTCTCGGCCTCTTGGAACACGCGGGACTGCTTGGATTCGAACACCTCGTCAGTGACCTCCATCTCGGTGACGCCGAACTTCTTGGCGATGTCCGCGCCGATGGTGGTGTTGGTGTCGTGGAAGCTTGGCAGGCAGTGCATGAAGATCGCCGTTGGCTTGGCGAGCGCCATGACCTCGGACGTCACGCGATACGGCGACATGAGCTTGATGCGGCTCTCCCACAGCTCATCGGGCTGGCCCATACCCACCCACACGTCGGTGTAGATGGCGTCCGCACCCGTAACTGCCTCCGCGACATCCTCGGTCACACTCAGGTGCGCTCCAGACTCCGCCGCCGCCTCGAGGCACTTCTCCCACACCTCGGGCTTGTATGTGCGGTTGCCCTCGACGTCGCCCTGCGGGCCGCACTGCACGAAATCGATACCCAGCTTGGCGCAGATCACGGCAAGCGAATCCGCCGTGTTGCCTACCTGCCCCATAAAGACGAGCTTGCGGCCGGAAAGATCGTGGCCGAACTCCTCGCGCATGGTCATGACGTCAGCAAGCGCCTGCGTAGGATGGAACTCGGTGGTCAGACCGTTCCAGACCGGCACGCCCGCATTTGCCGCAAGCTCCTCCACGAGCTCCTGCCCATAGCCGCGATATTCGATGCCATCGTACATGCGACCGAGTACGCGGGCGGTGTCCTCGATGGACTCCTTCTTGCCCATCTGCGAGCTTCCCGGCTCCAGATACGTCACGCCCATTCCCAGGTCCATGCCGCCCACCTCGAAGGCGCAACGGGTGCGCGTGGAGGTCTTCTCGAAGAGCAGCACGATGTTCTTGCCTTCAAGGTAGCGATGCGGCACGCCTGAGCGCTTCATGCGCTTGAAGTCCACCGCGAGGTCGAGCAGATACTCGATCTCCTCGGGAGTGTAGTCGAAGAGCTTCAGAAAGCTCCTACCGCTGAGGTTGATGCCCATGTTCAGTTCCTTTCTTTAATACATACATCCTGTTGCTGCGCGCCCGGTACAAAGGCGCCATCACGCCTTGCCGTCACAGCTCGTCGCGCCAGAACGGCATGCTCATGCAGCGCGGACCGCCGCGTCCGAGTGATAGCTCCTCCGAGGGAACGACGAGCAGGCGGAAGCCCGCCTTGTCGAGCACATCGTTCGTGATCACATTGCGCTCGTAGACGCACACAACACCGGGCGCGACGGCGAGCGTGTTCGAGCCGTCGTTCCATTGCTCGCGCGACGCCTCGATGGGATCACCGCCTGCAACCTCGATGAGCCGCACCGTGCTCTGCCCTGTCATGACAGCGAGCGTTTCGGCAAGCGAGCCGTCGAGCCGCTCGATCCGCACGTTCCCCGGTTTCGCCCCGCGCGTGAGACGGTAGACGCGAAGCGTTTGGTAGATGCCA
The DNA here is from genome assembly GCA_000333815.1 of [Collinsella] massiliensis. GTDB lineage: Bacteria > Actinomycetota > Coriobacteriia > Coriobacteriales > Coriobacteriaceae > Enorma. The sequence continues at coordinate 14,370 of CAPI01000006.1, read as the reverse complement.
GGGTAGACGGTGAAGGCGTCGACATCGACCTGCGTAAACACGGTGTCGAGATGCATGAGCGCGTACGCATGCGGTATGGCGAAAGCATAGATTGACTCGATCTCGGAGGCCTCATCTCCCCAGAACAGGCTCTGCGCAAGGCGGTCGATGGCACCGGGCTCGGTACGATCTGAGAGGCCGATGGCCAGCGTATGCGCGTCGATGTTGAGCACGTCTCCGCCCTCGATATGATACGGCCACTCATGCTCGTACCAAATGGGAGCCTCCGCGTAATCTGGGTGGTAGCGGAAGATCGTCTCATAGAGAATGACCTCGCGGTTGCGCTGCGGCTTGCACATGTGGTTGAGCAGCACGCCGTGCCCTACCGTCGCGAGCGGATCCCGCGAGAACTGGAGTCCTGGAAGCGGTATGAGCAATGGCTCGGCTGGATCGTGCGTCGCCTCGAGATCCGCAAGCGTGAGCTCACTCGAGGCGGGCGGCTCAACGGCGCGGTATGGGAACCCGGTTATGAACGCTCGCACGAACTCCCGTGTATCCGTAATCGCATCAAGTCGTTCCCGTACGACAGCGCGCCATGCCGGGCTCGCGATCATGCTTTCGCGCATCGCCTGCTCCATGAACGCCTGACGCGCCCCGGGCACCGCATCGAGCGCCTCGACCACAAGGTCCTCAAGATAGAGCACCTCAACGCCCTCGTTCTGCAGCAGATGGGCGAACACCTCGTGCTCCTGTTGGGCGCGTTCAAGGAAGAACGCCCCGTGGCTCCACACACGATCGAAGTCCTCAACGCGAAAGTTCACAAGTTCCTTGCCTAGCCGGTGGAGCACCACCCGCCGCAGCGGGCCGATCTCGCTATGAACGTTCAACCCCCGCATGCTCATCATACGAAGCACCTCCTTCTCCATCGCTCTCCTGGCTCCGATGTACTTCCCCAGTCGTCCCGAATCGCCCTGGCCGCAAGGACGAAGCGCTTACCGTGCCCTTGCACTTGGGCATGCCCTTGCACTTGGGCGGTGCAGCGGGACGCCAGGGATGGGTTGGACGGGGACGTGTTCCGTCCAACCCATTGCACGTCCGCGCGCTTAGAGCTCCTCGCGCCAGAACGGCATGCTCATGCAGCGCGGGCCGCCACGACCACGCGAGAGCTCAGCCGAGGGAACGGTAAGCAGCTTGATACCGTTCTTGTACAGAAGGTCGTTCGTCACCACATTGCGGTCGTACACGCATACGACGCCCGGCTTCACGCACAGGGTGTTCGAGCCGTCGTTCCACTGCTCGCGCGCCGCGAGAACGGGGTCGCCACCGCCGCACTCGATGAGCTTCACGGCATCGAGGCCAAGCGCCTTTTCGAGGATATGCTCAAGCGTGTCGTCAATCTCCTCGATGTGCACCTCGCCGGGCTTGGCGCCCGGAGTCAAGCGATAGACCACCAGGTTGCCGAGGATATTGGGATGCACGGTAAACGTGTCGACGTCGATCTGGGTGAACACGGTGTCGAGGTGCATGAACGCATAGGACTTCGGAATCTTGAAGGCAAGAATCTCCTTGATCTCGCACTCCTCGGAACCCCAGAACATGTTCTGCGCCATCTGGTCAATCGCTGCAGCCTCCGTACGCTCGGACAGGCCGATAGCAAGCGTATGGCGGCTGAAGTTCAGTACGTCACCGCCCTCGGTGTGGAAAGCACTCTTGCGGTCGTACCAGCGCGGGACATCCTTGTACTCGGGGTGATACGTGAAGATGGTGTCACCCAGGAGCGTCTCGCGGTTGCGGTTGTAGTGGTACATGCGGCTCATGTTGACGCCGTTGCCCACGATGGCGAACGCGTCGCGCGTAAAGTAGCTACTCGGCAGCGGGTCGATGAGGGAATCGGCGTCGCCACCAGCTTCGGCCATCTCGACGAGCGTCTGCGCAGACGCCTTGGGCAGGTCGACCTCGCGGCGGCGGATGCCGCGGAACACGCGCTCGACGAATGCGGACGTATCGGGAATGGCGTCAAGGAACTCGCGCGCAGCGGCGATGTACTCCGTACCCGCCAGGCGGCTTTCGGCCAGATAGGCATCGGTGAAGACGCGGCGGGCGTCGGGATCGGCGTCGAGCGCCTCGCGCAGCAGGTCCTCGAGATACAGCACCTCGGCACCCTCGGAGCGCAGCAGATTCGCGAATGCGTCATGCTCCTTCTGGGCAACCTCGATGTAGAGCGCATCGTGGAACCACACGCGGTCAAAATCCTCATCGCCGAAGTACAGCATATCGAGACCCGGGCGATGCAGCATTACCTTCTTCAAGGGGCCTATCTCTGTATGGACATTCAAACCCTCGTACATGGGGGCTCCTCTCTTCTTGTGTGAGTCGGGGGATGCGTAGCGCTCACGTGTAGGTAGCGGCATCTAGAAATGAAACCGTCACCAAGCAGGCGCGCTTACGCGGGGACCAGACCGGAAATGGTCGTGAACGCAATGCCGGCAATCACAAGGAACACCGCGAACGGCCAGCTGCCTTTCCACCACTTGGCGATCGGCACGCCGCAGATCGCAAGGCCTGCAACCATGACGCCGCACATCGGGCTGAACGTGTTCGCGAGCTTGTTCGCCATATCGACGCCGGTAACGGCGGCCTGGATGTTCAGGCCCATGAGCTCGGTCAAAGGCCCGATGATGGGCATGGTGAGCGCGGCGAAGCCAGATGAGCTGGGCACGAGCAGCGAGAGCACCGCCAGGAACACATACAGCAGCACGGAGTACACCGCCGGCGGAACATCGGCAAGCGCGGTCGCGAGCGCATAGAGCACGGTATCGATGACCATGCCGCCCTCGAGGATCACGAGCACGGCGCGGGCGAGGCCGATGATGATCGCAGCGTACGCGAAGTCCTTCATGCCCTGGACGAACTCCTCGGCGATCTGGTGCTCGTTAAGGCCGCCCACGATACCCGAAAGGATGCCCATGGCCAGGTAGATTCCCGAAAGCTCGTTCATGTACCAACCCTGCGTGATAAGGCCCCAGATCATGAGGATCATGCCACCCAGGAAAACGACGAGCACGCCCTTCTGGCGACCGGTAAACGCGGTGTTCTCCAGCCCGCCCTCGGCAGCGTTATCCGCACGCTTCAGGTAATCCTCCTCGTAAACGATCGAGTTCTTAGGATTCTTGCGAACACGCAGCGCATAGCGCATGACGAAGAAGATCGCGGCAGCGGTGAGCACGACCCAATAAATGCAGCGGAGCCACAGCTGGGGATTGCCGGTGATGCCGACGATGCCCTGGGCAACGAGCGTGTTGAACGGATTGATGACACCCGCCATATAGCCCACGTTCGGGCCCAAGAAGCAAACCATGAACGCGGTAAAGGTGTCGAAGCCCATACTGATCATGATGGGCACGAAGATGGCGAAGAAGGGCAGCGTCTCCTCGGACATGCCGAACGCCGTGCCGCCAAGCGAGAAGAGAATCATCGAGATGGGAATGATGAGGACGTCATTTCCCTTGAGCTTCGCCACAAGGCGCTTCATGCCCGCCTCGATGGCACCCGTCTTGGTGATGATGCCGAACGAACCGCCCACGATGAAGACGAACGCTACGACATCGACCGCCCCCTGGATGCCCTCGGTGGGAGCCATGAGCAGATCGAAGACGCCCTGGCGCAGATCGACCTCGTTGCCGTCGGCATCTACCGTGATCTTATCCACAGGCGTATAGGTGCCGGCCACGGTCACCTCGCGTCCGTCAACCTCCGTCCGCTCATATTGGCCAGACGGCACGATCCACGTGAGGATCGTGACGACGACCAGCAGGGCGGCGATGATGGTGTACACATGCCAGAGCCTGAACTTCTTTGGTTTTTTCTCCTGAGCTTTTGAAGCGGCTTCCATACCGTTCGCCTCCTAAGCTAAACCGATACGACGTAATTCCAGCTGGTACGGCCAAGAATAAACGCAGCTTGGAGGGGTCGTGGGGCGAGTTCGGACGCAGGTTCGCGAGCGGCGCGCGGCGCACAACGGGCGGCGGGAGAGTTGATGTTTTGTGTCAATCAGAACGTTCCGAAGGAGCGAGGGCAGGGCGAGCAGGCTTAGCGATGGGTTGGTTGGGGACGTGTTCCTTTCAACCCATTCGCGCGATCGCGGCATCGCCGTGGCATCCGAATGGGTTGAAAGGAACACGTCCCCAACCAACCCATCCCCTCTCTTCAGCACGGCGTCGCGCCCGGTGCAACTTGCTATAATCGGAGCAGTATGCGCCGGCACGCATCGCACGGACGCGCGCCGCCATGGGTTGCACCGGGTCTCGCGCACCGCACGCCACGCAGCGCGCGGCCCGCTAAAAGAGAGGGGTTGTATGTACAAGATCCTGAAGAAGACGCAGTTCTCGGAGAAGGTCTTCGAGTTCCGCGTCCACGCCCCGAGGATGGCCAAGAAGGCGCACGCCGGCCAGTTCCTCATGGTGCGCATCGACGAGACGGGCGAGCGCGTACCGTTCACGTTCGCGAACTGGAACCCGGAGGAGGGCTGGATCGAGTTCATCTTCATGGTCGTCGGCAAGACCACGGAGTGCCTCTCCAAGCTCGAGGAAGGCGACGAGATCCGCGACATCACCGGCCCCCTGGGCTGCCCGACCGAGGTCGAGGGCGACCGCGTGGCCGTCATCGGCGGCGGCGTGGGCCTGGCCATCGCCTACCCGGTCGCGCGCACCCTCTGCGAGCAGGGCAAGAAGGTATCCGTCATCATGGGCGCCCGCACCAAGGACCTGCTCATCCTCTTCGAGCAGTTCGCCGCGCTGCCCCTCGAGAACCTCTTCGTCACCACGGACGACGGCACCATGGGCGAGAAGGGCGTCGTGACCCTGCCGCTCCGCCGCCTGTGCGAGACGGACGCCATCGACACCTGCTTCTGCGTCGGCCCCGTGCCCATGATGAAGTTCTCGACCCTCACCTGCCGCGAGTTCAACATCCCCATCATCGCGAGCCTGAACCCCATCATGGTCGACGGCACCGGCATGTGCGGATGCTGCCGCGTCGAGGTGGGCGGCGATACCAAGTTCGCCTGCGTCGACGGCCCTGACTTCGATGCGAACCTCGTCGACTGGGACGACCTCGCGCACCGTCAGGCCAGCTACAAGGCCGAGGAGGCCGCTTCCATCAAGCATTACGAGGAGGATTGCGCATGCCAGAAGTAAAGTATCGCCCGAACATCGGCGCCCCGCGCACGCCCGCGAACGAGGAGCCGGCCGCGGAGCGTGCCCGCGATTTCCGTCCGGTCGACACCGGCTACACGAAGGCCGACGCCATCGCCGAGGCCAACCGCTGCCTCGACTGCAAGAAGCCCCTCTGCATGGAGGGTTGCCCGGTGGGCGTGCACATCCCCCAGTTCATCGAGAAGATCCGCGCCGAGGACTGGGCCGGCGCGCTTTCCACCATCAAGGCCGATAACCTGCTGCCGTCCGTCTGCGGCCGCGTGTGCCCGCAGGAGAACCAGTGCGAGGGCAAGTGCATCCTCGGCAAGAAGGGCGAACCCGTCGCCATCGGCCAGCTCGAGCGCATGCTCGGCGACATGGCCGAAGAGGTGGGCGAGGCGCCCGAGTGCAAGCCGTCGAACGGCCACAAGGTCGCCGTCGTGGGCTCCGGCCCCTCCGGCATCGCCTGCGCCGGCGAGCTCGCGCGCGAGGGCTTCGACGTCACCGTCTTCGAGGCGTTCTTCACCGGCGGCGGCGTGCTCACCTACGGCATCCCCGAGTTCCGTCTGCCGAAGGACATCGTCAAGCGCGAGATCAAGGGCCTGGAGGAGCTGGGCGTCCACTTCGAGTACAACTCGGTGGCCGGCCGCCTTTTCGACGCCGAGGAGCTCTTCAACGAGGAGGGCTTCGACGCGCTCTACCTGGCCGTCGGCGCCGGCCTGCCGCGCTTCCTGCATGTCGACGGCGAGAACCTGCCCGGCGTGTACTGCGCGAACGAGTACCTCACCCGTACGAACCTCATGAAGGCGTACGAGTTCCCCGAGTACGACACGCCCATCCGCCACGGCAAGAACGTCGTCGTGTTCGGCGGCGGCAACGTGGCCATGGACGCCGCGCGCACGGCCCTGCGCCTGGGCGCCGAGAAGGTCACGCTCGCCTACCGCCGCACCGAGGCCGAGATGCCCGCGCGCCGCGCCGAGATCCACCACGCCAAGGAGGAGGGCGTCGAGATCCTCGAGCTCTGCAACCCCCTGCGCTTCCTGCCCGGCCCGGACGGCTTCGTGTCCACCATCGAGCTGCAGCGCATGGAGCTCGGCGAGCCCGATGCGAGCGGCCGCCGTCGCCCCATCCCCGTGCCGGACTCCGAGTTCGCCATCCCCTGCGACGTGGCCGTCACGGCCATCGGCACGCGCGCGAACCCGTTCGCGAAGCTCTGCGCCGACGTCGAGCTCAACCGTTGGGGCCTCATCGAGACCGATGACGATGGCCGCACGTCGAACCCGAAGGTCTGGGCCGGCGGCGACATCGTGACCGGTGCCGCGACCGTCATCCTGGCCATGGGCGCCGGCAAGAAGGCCGCCGCGTCCATCAAGAAGACGCTGCTGGGCGAGTAATGTAAATTTACCCCAGGGGTTTTTCGACATCTGAGAGCCCGAACCCTCCCGTGCGACCTGCGCGGGAGGGTTTTTGCTGCCGCGTATGTAAAATAACCCCAGGGGTTTTTCTACATGTAAAAATACCCCAGGGGTTTTTCGACATGCCCCGGGGTTTCGACATCGTGCGGGCGGCGAGCGGGGCGCGAACAACGCGCACGCAAAAGGACGGCCCCGGGCGCGTTACCACCCGGAGCCGTCCCCGTCGCACAGCGATGTAAAATAACCCCTGGGGTAATTTTACCTAGAGGCCGAGCTCGCGCACCTTGGCGCGGTAGGCGGCCGCGATCACGTCCACGCAGCCCTGGCGCCCCAGCTTGGCGCGGTTCACCACGAGGTCCTTGCCCATGTCCATGCGCCACTTGCCAGCGGAATACCGCTTGTAGAACTGCTCGCGCGCACGTTGCTGCTCCTTGACGAGCTTCGCGCCCTGGCGCTTGTCGAGCCCGCGCTTCGACCGCACGATCTCGATGCGCGCCTCGAGCGGCGCGGTCACGAGCACCGCGATCTGGTTGGGGTTGTGGCGCAGCAGGTAATCCGAGAGGCGCCCCTCGATGATGCAGCTCTCCGTGGAGCCCAGGTCGATGATCACCTGCGCCATGTTCTCGAACAGCTTGTCGGACACGTTGCGCGCGTCCATGCGGTCGGGCAGGAACGCCATGGTCTCGGCCGCGAGCTGCTCGTCGTAGGCGGCGATGCGGTCCATCGACTCGCCCGCGCGACGGCTCGACCGCACGAGGAGCTCCTTGTCGTACAGGGGAATCCCCAGCTCGGTGGCGAGCATCTTGCCAATCTCGTGCCCCTCGGCGCCGAAATCGCGCGCGATGGTGATCACCACCGGCTGCCCGGCGCGCGCGGCATCCTCCGCGGCGACGCGCTTCTCGAAACGGTGCTTGATGCTCGGCATGGTGATGATGCGCATGATGCCTCCTCGATGCCGGGCGGCGGCGCCACCCGGTTTGCTCCTGCTATCAAACAGGATACCCGCGCCGCGCCCGCAGCGCGCGACGAAATACCGATGCCTACGCAGCCACCACGCGACGCTGGTAGGCGCGCACGATGAGCGAGATGCCGAAGTTCAGGATGAAGTACAGCGCGAACACGAAGCCGTACAGCAGCAGCACCTGGCCGAGGTCGGTGGTGTAGCCCATGACGACCTTCGCCGAGAACATGAACTCCATGACGTTGATGCCCGCCAGGTACGAGGAGTCCTTGATCACCGTTGTGCACTGGCTGAAGAGCGCCGGGATGATGGTCTTGAACGTCTGCGGCAGGATGATGTACCACATGCTCGCGAAGAACCCGAAGCCCTGGCTGCGCGCGGCCTCGAACTGGCTCTTGGGGATGGAGTTCAGGCCGCCACGGATGATCTCGGCCATGACGGCGGAGGTGAACAGCGTGAACGCGAGCACCGAAATGAAGATGTCGGAGCCCTTGACGGTGAAGTAGATGAAGAGGATCCACAGCAGGTTCGGCGTGCAGCGGAAGAGCTCGATGTAGGCCGAGACGAGCCACTTGAAGATGCTCAGCTTGCCCGTGCAGTACTGCTTCACGAGCGCGAGCACCGTGCCGAGCGCCACCGAGCAGATGATGGCCAGGATCGAGATCTCGATGGTCTTGGCGAAGCCGGCCAGGATGAACGAGACGTTTGCGGGGGTGAAGATCTCCATGCGCTACGCCTCCTTCACGGGCTCGGGCGTGATGCCGGGGATCACCTTCGCGCGCGGCCGCTCCTTGGAGCGCTTCTCGAGCCACTGCACGAGCATGGCAAGCGGGAAGCAGATGATGAAGTACAGCACGCACGCCATGATGTATCCCTGCAGGTAGCCGTAGGTGGACACGAAGTTATCCGCGTTGTACATGAGGTCGCCGCCGGCGATGAGCGCGAGCACCGACGTGTTCTTCACCAGGTTGAGCGCATGGTTGCACAGCGGCGGCAGGATGACCTTGAAGGTCTGCGGCAGGATCACGTAGCGGTACGCCTGCACGCGCGAGAAGCCCTGCGAGAGCGCCGCCTCCATCTGGCCGCGGGGCACCGCCTCGATGCCCGTGCGGATGACCTCGGCGATGTACGCCGCGTGGTAGAGGCCCACGCCCACCGCGCCGATGGCGAACGACGACAGGCGCACCGGGCTCGGCGTGTTCAGGATGGCCTGGAGCACGCGGGGACCGGCCATGTAGTAGAAGAACACCTGCACGGGCAAGGGGGTGTTCTGGAAGAACTCGACGTAGACGCGGCTTATGGCGCGCAACACGCGCGAGCGGGTGGTCGAGAACACGCCCAGGATGGTGCCGAGTACCAGCGAGATCGCCAAGCCCGCCACCACAACCTGCAGCGTGAAGCCGAACCCCTCCCAGAAACTCCCCATCGAGTCGAAGGTGATCTGCCATCGCCGGGGGTCAAGCAGTCCGTCGAGCATACCGCTCCTTCCCTATGCCATAACGTGCAAATCGCCCGGGTGCGCGCCCCGGACGATCACGCGCCGCGGCGACGAGCCCCGCCCGCCGCCGCGGCGATTCCCAATCTGTTAGAGGAGGTTCCAGTCCTCGGCCTCCTGCTCGAGCCAGCCGTTCTCGAGCAGCTCGTTCACGGTGTCATCGACCACCTGCGAGAGGTCGGAGTCCTTGTAGGTGGCCACGCCGTACTCCTGCGCGCCGAACTCGATCTCGGGCTGCACGAGCTGCTTCTGATCGTTCATGTAGGTGTTCAGCGTGGAGCGGTCCATGGCGAACGCGTCGATGTTGCCGCTCTCGAGCGCGGAGTTGATGGACGGGTAGTCCGGGTACTCGTTGAACTCGGGCTCGCCCTCGATGCCCTGCTCCTGGAACATGGCGAGGATGGCTTCCTTGGTGGTGGAGCCCTGCGACACGCCGATGACCTTGCCCACGAGGTCGCTCATCTGGGTGATGCCGGAGTTCTTGAGCACCATGATGCCCACGTAGTCGGTGCGGTAGGGCTCGGAGAAGTCCCAGTCCTTCTGGCGCTCCTCGGTGATGGTGTAGGTGGCGCACACGATGTCGCACTGGCCGTTATCGATCACCGGGCCGCGCGTCTTGGGCGTCACGACGGTGAAGTTGCAGAGCTGCTGCTCCTTGGCCTCCTCGTAGGTGGTGTCGAGCACGGCGGCGGCGATCTGGTAGCACAGGTCGATCTCGAGGCCCTCGTACTCGCCCGTCTCGGTGTTTAGGAAACCGTAGCCCACGACGTCGGACTTGACGCCGCAGTTGAGCTTGCCGCGCTCGCGGATCTCCTCGAGCTTCGACGCGCTGCTGGCGTCGTCATCGCCGCCGCTGCAGCCAACGAGGCCGAGGCCGAGCACCGCGGCCGAAGCGCCGGAAACCTTGAGGAAGTTACGACGAGAGATGGACATGATGGAACCCCTTTCCGAATCGGGTGCCACGTGGGCAAAACGACGCTTTCAGGACTATCGCCACCGGGGGCGCGGCGCGGGTGCGCGGGCGCTGCCCCGGGCGGGCGCGCGAACGGCGCTAGTGCAGGATCTTGTTGAGGAAGTCCTGGCAGCGCGGGTTCTGCGGGTTGGTGAAGAAGTGCTCCGGGGTGCCCTCCTCCAGGATCTGGCCGTCGTCCATGAAGATGACGCGGTCGGCGACCTGCTTGGCGAAGTTCATCTCGTGCGTCACGCAGATCATGGTGATGTTCTCCTGCGCGAGCTCGATCATGACGTCGAGCACCTCCTGAATCATCTCCGGGTCGAGCGCCGAAGTGGGCTCGTCGAAGAGGATGATGGGCTGCTTGGTGCACATGGCGCGGGCGATGGCAACGCGCTGCTGCTGGCCGCCGGAGAGGTTCTGCGGGTACTCGCCCGCCTTCTGCTCGAGGCCGACGCGGCGCAGCGCTGCGAGGGCGTTCTGAACGGCCTCCTCCTTGCTCTTCTTCTGCAGCTTGATGGGCGCGAGCGTGAGGTTGCCGAGCACCGTCATGTTCGGGTACAGGTTGAACTGCTGGAACACCATCGAACTGTACTTGCGCGCCATCTCGAGGTGGTTCTTCTTGGTGACGAGCTGGCCGTCGATGAGCACCTCGCCGCTGGTGGGCTCCTCGAGCCAGTCGACGCAGCGGATGAGCGTGGACTTGCCGGAGCCGGACGGGCCGATGATGACGAGCTTCTCGCCTTCCCTGACGGTGAGGTTGATGTCCTTCAGGACGTGCAGGTCACCGAAGTACTTGTTCAGGTTGCGAATCTCGATCATGTTGCCCATGGGCGAGGTCCCCCCTTCATATGCGAATCCTGAGCGCGCGTAACGCGCTCGAGCGCGCAATGCGATTGATATACGCTCATTGTACGGGATAACAGATGAACAGTGCAGGGACGAACGATTCCCGCAATACACATGAAACCGAGTGCCGACAAACCGTGCATCTGCGAACGTTCTGCAGCAGTATACCCAAAGATGGGTGTTCTAGCCATTTTCATGCAGGGCGGGGGCGCGGCGGGGGCGCGGCGGGGGGGGTGCGACAGCGACGCAGCGCGCGCATACGACGACGGGGCGGACCCAGCCGGATCCGCCCCGATTGCGCACGTGATAAAAACCAGACAGGCTGGTTTTTATCATTTTTGCTGGCGCCTGCGCCCTACGACAGGCGCGCGCCTCCATATCGGCCACCCAGGGCAGCCGCGCGCTCACGGCCAAGCTCCGTCGCGCGGTACACGTTCCCCAGCTGGCCTCCGTTCTCATCGAACGATGGCTCGGAAACCACGTACCCATTGCGGCGCAACCGCATGAGGGCGTGGTCGAGGGTGCGGACGCAGCAGCCCAGGCGCTCGGCGAGCTCTCCCTTGCGGAAGGTGATCGAACCGTCCTCAGCGGTACCGCGCGCGATAAGCTCCAGCACGCGCTCGTGCACGAACGCATGGCGGCCGTTGATACGCTCGCTCACGCCCCGCAGCGATATATCCGATCTCCGGCTCGCCACGCGCTTCTACTCCTTGCCCTTGCTCTTGACCGCGAGGGCGGCGCCCAGGCAGGCGACGCCCGCGGCGCCGATGCCCGCGATCAGCGTCAAGCTGTTGTCTCCGGTCTGGACGAGGCCGTCCGAACCGGGCTTCGAAGGCTCTTCGGGCTTCGGCTGCTCGCCCTTGCCCTCCCACATGAGGACGAACGGCGAGAAGCTGGTCGTCTCGAACTTGATGCCGTATGGGGTGGTCTCGACCTCGACCGGCACGGCGTTCGCGGAGGCGATGCTATCCTCGACGTCGCCAGTGGCGATCTCGCGATCAAGCCCCTCGAAGTGCACGAGGTGGAACTCGGTGTTCTCATCCGTTCCCACAGGGTAGGGCCAGTACACCGTCACAGGCTCGCTCGAGCTGATCCAGGCGTTGCCGTTGTTCGCATCCACCAGATCGAGGTAGCGCGCATCGTACCAGGGGTTCTGGAACGTCGTGCCCGTATCGGCGATCACGTCGACCGCGCGGTTGGCGAGCTGCTGGTCATAGTCGTCGGCACCCTCGGTGTTGTGGTCGCTCACCACGTTGTCGAACAGCAGCGAGGGCGCGGCGGAATCCGTCACGTCGATGTTGCTTTCGTTGATGGTGTAGCGGGCGTTCTGGGACACCACCGCATAGGCCTTGCCGGCGTTCTCCGCCTTGGCATCGGCGAGGTCGTCGACCGTGTTGAGGATGTCCGTCACCACATCGGCCTGGTCGCCCGTCACATAGCGGACGTTCAGGTCGCCCGTCTCGAGCTGCATGGTGTTGTAGAACTTCTGGCCGTTGACGTCGACCTCGAAGACCACCTGGTTCTTATCGACGAGCTCGGTGTAGAGCTGCATCGTGTAGTGCTCGTTCAGGGTACCGCTCTCGCTGGGCTCGAAGGTATCGCTCGTCGAGGTGTTGCCCTCGCCGTCGGTGAACTCCAGACGGACGGGCACGGCCTCCTGGCCCTCGGTGGGCGCGGGCACGATACGGTAGATATGGCGGCCGTACGCGCCGGAGTAGGTCTTGCCGTACGGCTCGAGCGTCCAGTGGAGCTCGCCGTTCTCGCCGGCATACCCGTGCGTATAGATGGTGAGGTATTGGGAAAGATCGGCGTTCTCGCCATCGGTGGCGGCGCCCGCAGCCCGGAGCGCCGCGTTCACATCGTCAGGGAGCGCGAGGTAGAAGCCCGGCTCGGGGAGCGAGTTGCTGCCCGTGATCTGACCGTTGGACGAAACGCCCTCGTAGCCGTCCGTACCGCCCATATAGATGGTGATGTCGGCCGGGTCGACCGTCACCACGCCGAACCCGTGCGCCGCCTTGAGGGCAAGCGCGCCGGTCACCGTAGTCGTGTCGCCGTCGAAGGTGTACTTCTCGACATGGACACCGTCGTAGGTATCGGCGTGCGCCTCCCAACGGGCGTCGGCAGCGTCGATGAACCAGCCGTCGATGGTGTCGGTGCAGTCATCGGGGTTGCCGTCGCAATCAACGCCGTCAAGCTTCCAGCCACTTCCAACATGGCCGAACGTAATGCTACCGGTGCTGTAGATATCGTCGCCCGACGTCGTGGCATGGTTGTTATACACCTGGGCATCGCTTGGGAGCGTCAAGTTGCCGGGGTTGTAGATTCCGCCGCCGCTTCCGTCGCTGTTGTTGGTGATCGTCACCTTCGCGCCGTCGTGCATCACCGTCGTGCGCTGGTTGTCCAGGCCGTCGCCGCCATTGCCGATCAGGGTGAGCGCAGCTCCGCTCTCGACCTCGCCCGTCCCGTTGGCGGTCAGGTTGAGGCCGGCGCCCCAGTACTTTGCTCCATTGGTATTGGCGGTCAACGACGACGTTCCATCAAGATAGAAGTCGCCCGATCCGACATTCACACCAGTACGACCGTTTCCATTAGCGGTAACTATGGATTGGTTCTTTATGACAAGATGACCCGTCGATAGACCATGGTCGCCGTTTTCGTTATAGGTGACCGTCGCGTTATCGAGGTAGTAGTTCGAGCCGTTTGATCCGTTTCCCCTGCTATTGAGCACTTCAAGCTTCGAAGAGGTAACGTACACGTTCCAGGTTCCAATGACTCCGGAATAATTGTTCCTGAAGCTAACGACAGAGTCGTTTGAAATGTTGAACGTGTTATAGGGACTAGCTGCGTTGTAATCTTCGACGCCGCCACCGTTCGCGCAGTTAATGCACGTATACGACGAGCCGTTCAGCACGTTAACAGTTTCGGCAACCGAACCGGTATCCCAGGTTGCGATTCCGTCTCCCGCAGCAGAATCTATCGTGAGCTCAGCCTTATTATCGAGCGTGATCGTCGCCCCGTTGTCGAGCATGATCGCAGCATTTGCTGGATTATCCGAATACGCAGTCTTATTCGCATTGTTGATGACAACCTTGCAGCCATCAAGCTTCAGCTCATGCTGACCGGTAATTCCAAATGAGTACTCGGTGAACGTTACCGTATGGTTGCCCGTAATCGTTACGTTCTTATTGATTGCCCAGGCGGCGGTGAGCTCAGAGTCGCAATCCTGGAGCAGCTCAATCGTCTGACCGTCCTGAACCGCTTTTGCAGCCTCCGCAAAACTCTGATAATCCGTATCGCCGATCCTTGCAACGGGCTCCGCAGCCCACGCCGGTGCTGGCGCAGCCCATGCGAGCAGCACAGCGACGAGCGCGCACAGCATGCCGAGCGCCCGTAGACCCTTCCCCTTCACAGCAGGTCACCTCTCCATTTCCACGTCGTTTGAACCGTGTGACCGTCGTCTCTGGCCGGACGAACCGCTGCGCAGGGGCGACGTGCATGCCGTACCGGGAGACGTTGTTCAAAAAGCAGAC
>CAPI01000007.1 GCA_000333815.1 [Collinsella] massiliensis | reverse complement strand
ATTGAACCCGTCCCCAATGACTCAGCCGCGGAGGGCGTACTTGCGCACCACGCGGTCGATGCGGCGCATCCACGGCGCATAGAGCACGCGCAGGAAGAGCACCGTGGCGGCGGCGTGCGTGAGATCGAAGGGCAGCGCGGCGGCGAGCCGGGCGATGACGCCGGCCACCGTGATGGGGTGCATAAAGCCGATGATGTCGTACGCGTCGATCACCACGGCATATACCAGCGCCGACGCCGCGCCGCACGCGATGAGCGCGCCGTTGCGCACGCTGCCGTCCGCGCGCGAGAACGCCCCGGCGTCCGCGAGCACGCCGCCCAGGTACCCCACGAGCCCCCACGCGTACATCTGCCACGGCGTCCACATGCCCTGCCCGAAGAAGAAGTTGCTCGTGAGCGCCGCGAGCGAGCCCACGACGAAGCCGTTGCGGCGCCCCAGGGTCGCGCCCGCGATGATCGCGATAGCCGAGACCGGCTTGAAGTCCGGGATCGGCGCGAAGAGGATGCGCCCCGCCGCAGCGAGGGCAGCGAGCACGACCGTCGGCATGATCTGGCGGAGCCCCGGCCGGTCCGCCTCGTAGCCGACGAAGAACAGGCCGAGCGTGAGCACCACGACGGCGAGCATGATGAGCGCGGCCTGGTCGGGTGCGAGCAGCGCCGTCGCCGCCATGCAGGCGGGGACCGCCGCGAGGGCGAGCGGGTCGAGCAGGCGCGCGCGGTAGGCGGACGCAGCGGGACGCGGCTCGGTGGCACCCGCCGCCCCGCCGTGCCCGGGCGCGGCCTGCTCCCCTCGATGCTTACGGTCGGTAGTAGACATTTCCGCGGAAGAACTCCTCACTCGGCTCGGTGCACGCGACCTCGCCGTCGAACATCATCGACACGTCGTCCGCCACCTGCTCGACGAAATCGAGGTCGTGCGTCGCCATGACCACGGTCACCCCGTCGGCGCGGCGCGCGCGGAGGATGCGGGCGATCGCGCGGCGCGCGGGGACGTCGAGCCCCTTGGTGGGCTCGTCGAGCAGGAGCAGCCGCGGGCGGATGAGCAGCAGCTTCCCGAGCGCCAGGAGCTGCTGCTGGCCGCCCGAGAGGTCGTAGGGGTGCCGCTCCGCGCAGGCCGAAAGTCCCAGCTCGCCGAGCATCTCGTCCGCATCCCCCTGCGTGTACCCCGCGGCGCGCGCCCATTCCATGAGCTCGGCGCGGGCGGTCTCCTCCACGAAGAGCGCGCGGGGATCCTGCGGGAGCAGCGCGCGCGAGGGCGCCTCGATGCGCGCCGTGCCCTTCTGCAGCGAGCGCGCGCCCGCCAGGATGGAAAGGACGGTCGACTTGCCGCAGCCGTTGCCTCCCACGAGCGCGTGGATGCGGCCGGGGCGGATGGCCAGGTCGAAGTTGCGGAGCACCCAGGCGCCGGCGCGCTCGTAGCGGAACCACGCGCGCGCGAGCGACGCGGCGGGCGCGGCCGGTTCGGCAGACTCGGGCGCGGGCGCCACCGCCGCCGCCCGTTCGGCCTTCGCCCCCTCGACGAGCACCGGACGCGCGCGCAGCTCGCCTGTGTCCTCCACACGCTCGATACGCCCCGCGCGCAGCCTGAAGGCGCAGGTCGCGTAGTCGAGCATCGTGCGCGGCTCGTGCGTCGCCACCACCACGGTGCAGCCCAGCTCGCGGTTCACGCGGAAGAGCGCGTGCAGGAAGTTCTTCCCGGCGATGGGGTCGAGCTGCGCGGTGGGCTCGTCGAGCAGCAGCACGCGCGGCTGCATCACGAGCGTCGACGCCAGCGCGAGCAGCTGCTTGCGGCCGCCCGAGAGTGCATCGGTGTCGTCGCGGAACCACTGGTCCATCCCGAAGAAATAGCTCGTCTCCGCCACGAGGCGGCGCATCTCGCCCTGCTCGACGCCCAGGTTCTCGAGGCCGAACGCCATCTCGTGCCAGACGCTCTCGCACACGATCTGGTTGTCCGGGTTCTGGAAGACGTAGCCCACCGTCCTGGCCGAGGCGGCGGCGTCGAGCTCCTCGACGGGCGTGCCGAGCACCTCGATCGCGCCCGCGCGCTCGCCGGCCGGCGCGATCTCGGGCTTGGCGAGCGAGAGCAGGGTCGACTTGCCCGAGCCCGTCTCGCCCACAAGCAGGGCGAACGCACCCTGCGGCACCTCCCACGAGACCCCTTCGAGCACGCGCTCGTCGGTGCCCGCGTAGGCGAACGACACGCCGCGCATCGAGAGAGCGGGGACGGCGGGCGCGCCCTCGGATGCCGGCATCGCAGCGGCCACTTCGGCCGCCG
>CAPI01000008.1 GCA_000333815.1 [Collinsella] massiliensis | reverse complement strand
GCCGGCGGCGGCTCGCAGGGGTCGGCCGGATCCGCGGCGGCCGAGGGCTCCGCGCCCGCGGAGGGCAGCGCCCCGGTCGAGGCGCCGGAGGAGACGCCCGCCGAGCCGGTGGCCGCAGAGCAGCACGATTATGAGACGGAATGGTTCTACGTCGACGTGCCCGACGGCTGGACCTACAGCGAGGGCGGCGAGGCGAGCACGTGGTACGTCGAGGGCCCCGTCGACAACGGCGACGGCACCGTGCAGTACCAGTTCCACGTCACCGGGCCCAACATCGGCATGGACGGCAACGTGGGCGGAGAGACCGTCATCGTGGGCGGCCCCTGGCAGGACCGCTACACCACGAACGTCGGCACCGCGCCCGACGGCAGCGGGGTGTACCTCTTCGCCGTCGGCGCGCCGTTCTTCGCCACCGACGGCCACTTCGAGGGTGACACGTTCGTCTCCGTCGCCAACGGCGTGACCGACCCCGACTTCGCCACCATCACCCTCAAGACCGAAGAGGCCGAAGCCGCGGCCGCGCAGCCCGCCGACGACGAGGCGGCGTTCGTCGCCACGGCCCGCGCCGCGCTCAAGGTGCCGGACGACCCGTCTATCACCTACACGGTCGGCGAGCCCACCTACTGGGAGGGCGCGGACGCGTACACCACCTACATCGAGTTCCAGCAGGACGGCGAGACCATCGCCTACGCGAACTGCTGGGACGACGGCACGCCCGCGCGCAACATCTACGCGTACACCGCGCCGCAGTAAGGCCGCGGGAGCGCGGCGGCGCCCGCGCCGCGACAAGCCCCTTTCGAAAGCAAACGATCAGAGGAGGAAGACCATGTTCTGCCCGAAATGCGGCAAGGAATCCCCCGAGGGCTCGGCATTCTGCCCGAGCTGCGGAGCCGCGCTCCCCACGACCACCGAGCCCGCCTCGGCCCCCGCGACTGAAGCCGCCGCACCCGAGGCACCCATCTACGAGGTGCCCGGCGAGCCCGCGAGCAGCGCCCCCGCTCCCGTCCGGGTAGCGCCCGCAGCGGCGCCCGCAGCGCCCGAGAAGCCCAAGAAGCGCTCCAAGAAGCCGCTCGTCGCCGCCGTCGCAGTCGTCCTCGTCGCGGCAGCGGGCTTTTCGGCGTGGCGCCTGCTCACCGCGAAGCCGGCCCACGTCGCCGAACAGAACCAGGGCGGCACCGCCGAGACCGTCTACGAGGACTTCGAGGTCGGCGAGGTCAGGCTCCTCACCGACGGGAACCTCGGCCCGCGCCTCGAGGTCTCGATCACCAACAACACCGGCGAGATCGCGACGGGCGTCGGCTTCGACGCGACCGGCGACATCGCCATCACCGACGAGTACGGCGACGAGGGCACCGTCAACGCCGACCTCAACCTCGTCGCCTGGGAGCCGGGCGTGTACGGCGGGGCCATCGCCTACCTCCAGCCCGGCGAGAACACGGTGACGATCATCCCGGAGTACCCCTCCGGCGTCGTGGCGAGCTACACCCCCGACCAGGGCGACACCCAGGAGTTCCAGCTCGACGAGGTCGAGAACATCGAGTTCGAGGTCGGCAGCACCCGCGGGCTCGGGAGCGGCGAGCAGCTCCTCGCCCCCGAGGACTGCGGCGTCGAGATCGAGCTCTCGCCCGACGGCTCCATCACGGGCTCCATCACCAACAACACCGACGTCCGCTGGCGCCGCGCGACCGTCCACCTGCGCGCCGAGAACGCCGACGGCACCCCCGCGACCTTAGGCTTCAACGACAGCACGAACGACGAGGCGTTCAACTACGGAGAGATCACGGTCGAGTACGTCCGCCCGGGCGAGACCGTCGACCTCGAGAAGGGCGCCAGCATGTACTACGACCCCGCCCGCGTCGTGGCGACCTATGTCGTCATCGAGGAGGACGTCTAGCGGGTTTCCGGGAACACCCCTCTATAGCGAAACGGGAGGCCGATGGCCTCCCGTTTCTTTTTTTCTCAGCGGCCCGGTGCGCCGCGCCGTTATTCGCCTGCGGCCTGGAGCTTACGCTCGAGAACGGCCACCTGACGGTTGAGCCGGGCGTTCGCAGCGGACAGGGCGAGCGCGCGGCCGCGCTCGTAGGCGCGCTGGCGCTCGCGCTCGGCGACCATCACGGCGATGTCGTGCACGTGCATGCCCGTGAGGTCGGCGACGCCGCCGTCGTCCACCCCGAGGTCGTGGAGGGCCTCGACGACGAGTGCCTCCATGGGATTGATGGTTGAAGTCTCCAACAAAATCACCTCCTTCGAAATCTTGTCGTTTCCGCCACGATACCCGTCTTCTCTGCACGCGAGCTCGGGATAGAAAACTCGCGATCACGCAGCTAAAACGCGTATGCGGTGCCTGGAAGCCCGCTGACAGCCCGATGCGGGCGAGCGCGTACGGTAGTGCCCGGCCGCTCACGCACGCGCCGTCAGCGCCGCTGGGCACCCCCTGAATCGCCGTATCCGCCGTCGCGCTCAAGCGCGGGATGGGGGTTCGAGGACGTGGTGCCCACGGACCCGCTCTCGCGAGCAACCTCGTCCAGCCTGCCGCTCAGCTTCTCGCGGAAGAACCTCGCCACGCCGCGCTGGATGCGGTTGGTGTTGCTCGCCTTCGGGTCAGCGCCCCACTGGGCGTCGCGCACGTCCTGATCGGACAGGCTGTTCAGCGTATCCATGCAGGTCTTCGCGGCGGCGTCGAACGCAGGACCGAGGTCCATCTCCCGGCGCATGAACGCCAGCACGTGGTAGGCGATGCTCGACGCGCGACCCACCACGCCGCCGAGGAACTGATCGATGAGCCCGCCCGCCTCCGTCTTCGCTTCTGCGTACGCCTTGGCGCGGGCGTCGGAGCGGATGTCGGCAGCGTCGCGCTCGGCCGCCCTTCGCACGCCCGCCGCGTCCCGGTGGGCGCGTTCGAGCTCCTCGTTCGCCGAAGCGAGGTCGGCGCTTCGCGCCTCGACGGCGCGGCTCGTCGTCTCGAGCTCCGTCTTGGCAACGCTCAGTTCGCGCCTCTTCTCTGCGAGCTCTTGGTCGAGGTTCGCGCTGCGCTCGTCGAACTCGGTCTCGCGGCTGTCGAGCTCGGCCGCACGCTCGTCGAGCGAGCGCTGGTCGACCTCGAGCTGCTGGATGCACTGCGCGACGAGGTCGGACTTCCCCTCGACGCCCCGCTGCGGCTCGTTGACGTCCTCGCCGCGCTCGTTCAGCACGAGCAGGCGCGGCTGCAGCTCGTCGCGAGCGTAGCGGCGGACGGCCTGGGCGCGGTCGCTCTCGTAGAGCTCGTCGCGCGCGGAGGCCGGCACGTCCGTGACCCACCACGCGCCCTCGGCGCTCGTGACGGCGCAGCCTTCGGCGTCGCCGCCCAGCGCGCCGGTCATGGCGGTGTCGAGCAGGGCGCGTGCCTGCTCGACGTCGAGCTCGCCGCTCTCGTCCTCGTACCGCGAGAGGTCGGCCCAGTCGCCGGTGAGGCCGGAGCCGTCGCCCTCGTAGACGAGCCGCCACAGCGCGAGCGCGTTGCCCGCGAGCTGCGCCGGCGTGAAGAGCTTGGCCGTCGTTGGCGGCTCCCAGCCCTCGCGGTCGATGGCGTTCGCCGCGCGCGCTCGGTTGAGCGCGCGATGGCTGCGCATGACGCGCATGGCGTGCGCGTCCTCGTCGGCCTTGAGCCGTGCCCGCGCGTCCTCGAGCGCCTGCTGGTCGAGGCCCAGCTGCTCACGATCATCGGCGAGCTTCGTGCGGTCGCTGTTCAGCTGCTCGCGGTCGCTCTCGAGCGCCTCACGATCATCGGCGAGCTGCGATTGGCCCTCGGCGAGCGTCGCCTGACCTTCTGCGAGCTGCGACTTGTCGGCATCGAGCCCCTCGCGCTCCGCCTGAAGCTCGCGCTTCTTCTTCGTTTCCCACTTGCGCACGCGCTTGAATTTGTTCGCGCTCATGCCCGCGGGCAGCACATCGTCGCCGTCGCGCTTGTGCTGCGCGGCCGACTTGTGCTCCGTGATGTCCCAGCCGCGAGACTTCATCTCGCGCACGAAGACGCGGTGCATCTCGCGGATGCGCCCGGGGCTCATCGTCTCGCGCGAGAGATAGTGCCCGTCCTCGGTCAGCATGCGGTCCGCGACGTGGATGTGAAGCCCGCAGTCGCCGAGCTCGTCTGAGCGCGTGAGGCCGCGCTCGGCCATCGCGCCCTCGTCGACGTGGACGGCGTACGCGTCGGGCTCGTGCCTCTTCCCGTGACCCATCCATATGCCGAGCGATTCGAGCGCGTCCTCGACGAACTTCTCGCGCGTCTTCGCGTCCCACGTCGCGACCTCCTCCTCGTCCGGCGTGATGATGAACGCGCCGCCGACGGGAGCGAGCGCGGAGAGCTTTCGCCCGCCCTCGGCCTGACGCTTCGCGGAGTACTCGTCGCGCTTCTGCACGAACCAGTCGGCGAGCGCCGCGCCCGACGTGCCGCACCCCTCCGGGAACGAGTACGTGTTCATGTGCGAGCGCGACGTGTCGAGGTTGTCCGACACGCTCGCGCGCTCGTCGCCGAACTCCTCGCATGCCTTGTCGTAAGGGATCGAGTTCTTCGAGCGGGGCGCGCCGGGGGCTGCGAGCTTCGCCGCGGTAACGCCGCATCCGAATGACATCTGTGACCATCTCCTTCCGCCATGAGGCGTGAACAGATCTCTTCGCGGGCATGAGCCCGTGAGCAACAACATCGCGAGCATCGGCTCGCAGGGACATGAGGCGCGGCTCACAACGCTCGCCGCGCTTGGCACGCAAAGGCGTGCGTGGAGCGAACGCGCCCGCTCGCGGAGCTCGCGTGCTCATGCGGGCATGGGCCCGCTGAGGCGAAAACGCTCGCTCCGAGCAACGGCTCGGGCTTCGCTCCGCACGCTTCGCGTGCTGACAAGACGCCCTCGGCGAGCCGAGTGCGTGCGCCAAGGGGCGCTGGGTTTGACGCTGCGGGAGAACCCCGCGGCGCAAACGTCTAAGATGTGCGCCCATAGACGTTTTTACGCCGCATGATGCGGCTCCAAAACGTCGATGGGCCTGCTCTCAGGGAGCTGCGCTCCCCGCCGCAGGGGCACCCCCTCGGCCGGCGACGATGCGCCGTCCCAAAAGCCGCTCGCACCGATGTGCTCGCCGCCTCGTGTCGCCGCGCCCGTCTTGTTGCTCGCGCGGATGCGCTCACAACGTCGACGGCGCGGCGACACATGCGCGGCCTCGCGTGCACTCACGCCCCACCCACGGGGGACTGCCGTGCTCGCTCGCCGCGCTGCGCGTGCGCGCCGTATGCGGGACTGATGCCCGCAGCGACGCTCACGCGCCCGAGCCCGCGCGACGGATGCGCTCGAGCTCGGAGCGCAGGCGCTCGTTCTCCGCTGCGATGCGCGCAGAAGCGAGCGCCTGCTCGAGCGTGTTGCGTTCGGCGTTCAGATTCTTCAGGCGTCGGCGATGATCCGCCTTCACCTTCTGAATCTTCGCGTCCTGATGCTCGAGAAGACCCTCGAGCTCTGCAACACGCTCCTCGGCCGCTTCGAGCCGCGTCTTCTCGACGCCGTCTTCCGCGCCCGCGGCGGACTTGTCCGCGACCCCGTCGGCACCCACGGCCGCCTCGTTCGCGGTCACGTCCGCCGTGCCCTCGCGCACATCGGCAGCATCCATAACGGTCTGCTGCTCGGTGCTCTCGGTCATCTGCTCGCTCATCGTCACATCACTCCTTAACGTCGTTCGCTGTTACTCTTCGCTCGTCGCGTGCGCAGCCTTCGCCGCACGCTTGAGGTCGTCCACCGTGGGATGCACTCGTGCATCCCACGCGCACGCGGCGCTCGCGCTCGCCGGCGGGCGGGATGGGCGCTAGGCGGCGGTCTCCTCCGTCGAGTCCCAGCGGATCTGCGGCGGCTTGAGGCCGGTCTCGCGGCCGTAGAGGTCGACGTACGCGCGCAGCACGTGGCCCATCGCCTCGACGGCACCGTCGGCGCCGAGTCCGGCCATGATGTCGCGCACCTGCTCGCGCAGGGCGTCCTCGATGCCGTCCTCGACGCTGCCGAGCTGGTCGAGCTCGTCTTGGTACTCCTGCTCAATCTCGTCAAAGACCGAATCGTCGACGAACCAGTCGTAATAATCTCTGGCGGCGCGCACCGCCTCGTTGGTGTAGGACGCGTCGAGCACGTCGCGAATCTGCTCCTGCACGTCGTCGAGCTCGGCGAACCCGCGGCGAAGACGCTGCAGGGCCTCGTCGGATGCGCCCGCGTGACGCAGCGCGTCGCGGAGCGCGCCGCGGCCGAAGTCGCGCATAGACACGACGTGGGTGGTGGGGATGGTCATGATGAAACTCCAATCGTTCGTTGAGGGTGGTTAGAAGCCCGCGCACCGCGCGAGGCGCGCGGGCTGGTTCGTGGAGGGTGAGCGCTAGGGCGCGCTCGGGGCGGGGTCGGGGCCGGGTGCCGGCTCGGCGGACTCCTGCGTGGCATCCTGCTGCGCGTCATCGGGCGGCGTGACCGCCTCAGAGCCTGCTGGCGGCTCGTTCGCATGGGCGGGCTCACCGGTGGACGCGGGGGCCTTCTCCTCGCCGTCAGCGGGCGCTGAGAGTAGGTCGGTCGCCTGAGCTGGGGTTTCGTTGCTCGTATCGTCCTCGCTGATGCGGAGAATATCGTCGGTCGTGACCCTCTGCATCCGGCTCAGCAGCTCGCTCCGGGCGCGATCGGGGTAGTCCGGCGTGAGGACGCACGGGCCGATGCCGGGCACGTGCAGCATCAGCTCACGGCCCGCGTGATTATTCGGCGCGTTGCGGCCCGTGCCGACGGGGGTGTAGTCGCCGATCGGGAACAGGCCCTCGCTTTTCAGCAGCGCGCTCACGCGACCAGCCGCGACCCACTCCCGCTCGGTCGCAGGCGCGCAATAGGGCTCGATGGGGTCGAGCTCGCCGCCCACGTCGGCGATGATGGACGCCCCGGAGGCCTCGACGGCATCCAACAGCGGCTTCGCCTCCTCGAACGTGCACGTAGACATGTCGTCGGGCATGGTCTCGGGCGTGTCATCGGAGCCGTTGTCACCGCCGTCGGGACCGTCGTCCACGCGGAAGAGCCACCCGCGCTTGCGGCTGTCAGGGAGCGTCGAGCGACGGCACCATGCATGGAGCTTCGCGGGCGTCCACTCGCCGCTCTCACGTCGCGTGCAGTACAGCGTCGCGTCCTCGAGGTACTGCGCCGACTCGTCCGGGTTGCAGTTCTTGCGGACGTCGTAGGCCGCACGTTTACCTGCGGAATCGCGGGGCACGTAGAACTTGTTGCCCTTCTCGACGATCTCCTCGAGACTGTCGCAGAACTTGGCTTTGCCGACAGGCTTGCCCGTCGGGTTGTTGTGCTGAGCCCAGCACTTGTACATGTCATATAGCTGCTCGAGCGGCGTCCTCTTGCCGAGCTTCGGCAGCTCCTCCTCGACGAACTGACGCAACGGGTCGGTCGCGAACTGGTACTTCTGTTTCGCGGCGAGCGTGTAGGCGTTCTCCTCGAACTTCCCAATGAAGTCCATCTCGGCGATGGCGTGGTAGTAGATCCAATTCACGACGGCCGGGTGCTTCGCCCAATCGCGCAACCGACGATCCTCGCGGCCCGCCCAGCTCTGCGTGAATTGGATGATGTACATGCGCGTGTACATGGCCTCGGACTTGTCGTTGAATCCAACTTCGCTGTTCAGGCACCAGATGCCGAGGGCATGGTTGCGCCACATGACGGCGCTCTTGTACAGGTCTCGGGACACAATGATGTCGTTCGTAATCCAGGCCTTGATATATCCGGAGTCGTTGACGTAGCCCGATGGGTTCGATTCGTCGCTCAACAGCACCGATGCACCGCGCGTCATGGTGACGTACTCGGGCTTTCCCATCTGGTCGAGCGCCGTACCTGCGATGACGCCGCGGCGGGCGTCTTCGTCGCCGTAGGCCTCGCGGATGATCTCCAGCGTGGTGCCCTTTCCGGCGCGCGGCTTTCCGTTGATAATCACGCCCTGCGAGCGGTCTACGGCGGGGGTCGCCGATGCCTGCACGACGCTCCACCATGCCTCGCGCCCGAGCGGGTCGGGCATGATCTGCTCGAGCCACGAGAGCGGGTCGAACGCCACGCCGCCGTGCTCCTCGGCCAAGGTCGGGTCGTCGTAGATGACGGTACCGTCCTCGCAGATGTAAGGGTAGGGCACGCGCTCGATGGTGCCATCCTCGTTGCAGCCGAACGTGAGGCCGGCGAGGCAACCATTGATGACGTCGTCATCGGTCATGCGGCGGCCGCGCTTCGTCACCGGGTCAATCATCCACCCACTGCCTAGCGCAACAAGACGCGAATCTTCGCGCTTCACGGAGATATGCGGCACGAGCTGCACGAGCTGCTTGTAGACCTCGATGGCCGTCTCGTGCGTGCACCCCGGAAGGAACGGCTGCACCATCTGCATGAGCTCGGGGCTCGCCTCTTTCGGGCCGAGGGGTGCCTCGATGATGCGGTACGGGCCCCGGTTCGACGTGTCGCGCTGCATCAACATGCCCTCGCCGCGCTCGCCGTCCACGCCGTAGATGTAACGGGAGCCGAACGACTCGCCCTCCCACATGAGCAGCTGGGCAACGATATAGGGCATCGAGAAATGGCCCGGATTGACGCGCTTATCGTAGTCGCGCTGATACAAGGGAATCATGCCCGAAGGCACCTTGGCCCACGGGTTCTTCTTCTGCTTCGGGTCGTAGACCCTCGTCTCGCGCTTGAGCACGGCGTCGATGACGGCCATGGACTCTTTCGCGCCCGGGAAGCGGCCGTCGGCCCACTTCTCGCAGTAGCGGCGGAACTCGGGCACGAGCTGTTCGCATGCGAACGCCGGCGGCATGATCTGCCGCTGATACGCCGCGTACTCGTCGTTCCAGCGCTCCATCTCGTCCTCGTCATCGAGCTTCTTCGGTAACGGCGGAAGATCGACCTTCATGTTCGTGGCTTTGGCGACGATGTCGTCGACCACGAGCTGCGAAACGCTGATCTGGAATAGCGACTTCGACATGATCTTGGGCTGGCGCGCGCGGATATAGCGGTTCAC
The DNA here is from genome assembly GCA_000333815.1 of [Collinsella] massiliensis. Classification (GTDB taxonomy): domain Bacteria; phylum Actinomycetota; class Coriobacteriia; order Coriobacteriales; family Coriobacteriaceae; genus Enorma. The sequence goes on along the minus strand of CAPI01000008.1, from coordinate 12,997 downwards.
GCGGTAATAGCCGTCAGCGTCCGGCCCGTCGTCCTCCGACGCGGACTGAGCATTGAGGTCTATCGCCTCGTCGTCCGCTGCCACGGACTCGGGGGCGTCGTCGACCACATCGGTCGCGTCGGCAGACGTGTGCGCTGCGTGTTCTTCGCTATTAGTTCTACTTATAAGTATGTCCAAATCATTAGTTGTAGTAATATCACAACTAGGTTTGGTGTTGGGGTCCGTCCCGGATACGCTGGCAGGCGTGGGGCGGACTTCTTCCGTTTTATGCATAGGAAGCACCGCCCTCGATTAACCCTGCACAATGCAGCTGTTCAACCACTCTTTGAGCCACTCAACCGGGTACACGACGCGGCCGCCGAGACGCGCCCACTTCGGGCCGTTCTTCGAGCGACGGCAGCGCCAATTGCGCAGCGTGCCGACCGAGAGCGACAGCATCTCGGCGGCGCGGTGCTCGTCGACGGCGAGGACGTCGAGATCGTCAATGCTGACGATGAACGCCTTACCTTCCTTTGTTACAAGCGATGGAGTCGCCATGCGAAACCACACCCCCTTCTAGGGTCGGTTTCGGCAGCTCGACATTTACCAAAAAGCGGGGCTCGGTCGCCAGTCCTTCCGCGCTGTCGCGGTTCACCGCTGCACATCCTGTGCCGAGCGGTCGGCGAGTGCTCCGGCCGGACGACGAACCCCGGTGCTTATGGAGCGATGCTCTTCGAGACTTAGCGGGTGGTCATCCCGCCGCCCCTGCTGTATACGGTTCACGCTTAATGTATCACTACGCTCATCACGCGTCAATCGCATTTTGCGCTAGAATTGTATGTACATCAGACCTCTAAGGAGCATCTATGTCACGTCGACGTTTGGAAATCGGCGAAGACAACATCGCCGAATCGAAGCCGAGAAAATACACCAAGGAGAAAACCAAGACCGTCAATGGTCACAAGGTCACGTACAAGAAGACCTTTTGTGAAATGCAATGGTACATCAACCTCGACGGCACCGTATCGAAGCACTGCACCCGCACGGTCGGGAACGACACCCGCGCGTGCACGCAGCAGGCGCGGGCGCACGCGCGGAAGCTGCGCGACCTACACCTTCTGCCGGGCAGCGGCAACTGGAACATGTACAACGACATGGGCGAGTTCGTCGATAAGGTCTGCATCGCGAGCGTCAAGGCCAACGAGTACGCCTCGCCGCTCAGGCCGAGGACGCAGGCGCGCTACCTGCGCTGCCTCACTCTCTTCCATGAGCGCACGCAAGGCATGCTCATCAAGGATGCCATCGTGCCGGCGACGCTCAGCAGCATATTCAAGGATATTGCCGTGAATCACGGCAACCCGTCAGCAAAGCAGGCCGCCAAGATCGTGAGCCGTTACGTCATGGAGGTCGCGCGCAACCGGCAGGTCATTGCATCGAACCCGCTTCGCCCGCTCACGCTCGAGGTCACGGTGCCCGACGAGATGGTCAAGCCGCACCGCGGCGAGGACAAGCCCGAGGGCGGGCAGGCCTTGAGCGCGGAGGAGCGCCGCCGCGTGGTCAACCACCTGCTCAAAATGGATCCGAATGCGCCCGCGCGAAAGCGCTGGTCCGCCGAGCAGATGACCGCGAAACGGCTCAACCTGATCGACATGACGCTCACGCAGGCCACCTGCGGCCTTCGCGTCGGCGAGTGCCGCCTGCTCAAGCGCGAGAACGTCTACACGCGCGACGGCATGTTCATTCTCGAGGTGCTGCCCGAGGCGTCGAAGACCAAGCGTGGCCGCGAGGTGCCCGTCTTCGACGAGCGCGTGGTCAAGCGCCTGCGCCGCCGCCTGCGGAGACTCCCGAAGGAGCCCGACACCCCGCTGTTCCCCACGCCCGTGACCGGCAAGGTGTGGGAACGTGGTAACTGCCAGAAGGCCGTCCGCGCGTTCTACGACGAGCTCGCAGACGAGCTCGACATCCCGCTTCTGCGCGAGGTGGGCACGCACGTGTGGCGCACAACGCTCAACTCCGAGTGGGCTGACAAGCACGTGCCGGTCGAGCGCCGCGCTGCCTACTTCGGCCACTCGCCCGAGATGAACCGGTCTCGCTACACCGACTTCACCGACCTGACGGCGCTCCGCGAGCAGGTGAAACAGGGTTAAATTCCGTGAAAGTCTCGCAAAGTTGTATGTACGATTGTATGTACATCAGGCGGTGAAACATGGTGAAATGGGGTTAAATAGCGTGAAAAGCGAAACTGCGATTTATCAGGTGAAATACTGTGACAGGGTGCTTTATCAGGCGATATTATTTAAGCCCATCATAACCCGGAGGTCGTAGGTTCAAATCCTGCCCCCGCGACCAAGAACTTTAAACTACCTGCGGAAACGCAGGTAGTTTTTTATTATATCGAAATGCCGTACGGTATATGTCCCTACTTTTTCCTTCGAACAACATAGCTCCAGCCGTTTCAAGCTCACACCGCACTGCTACCCCCCATGTGGCAGCGGCATACACCCAGCAGATTCCATAGATTCCCTAGGGTATACTTAGAAGAAATTTCTTCTATCGGGAGGTTTCTATGCCCCAGATCGTACCGGTGAGCGATTTTCGGGCAGACGTGAAGAGCGTTGCCCAGTATACGGATGCCGGCGAGGTTGTCGTACTCACGCAGAACGGGCGCCCCCGTTGGGCGATGGTCGACTACGACGAGTGGAACGCGTCGGCGCGCGAGCAAGAGCGCATGATCGCGCGATCGATTCTCGAGACGGAGGCGCGCGAGGCGAAGGGCGAGCTGCGTGCGCTATCGGCGGATGAATGGCGCGCTCGCCGAGCGCAACGACGCGAAGAGCAGTAAGCATGTGGCAGTGGGAAATCACTGAGGACGCAGCATGCGACCTGGAGGACATCTGGGACTACGTGTACTCGTACAGCGGGGACGAGGACCGCGCCGATGCGGTGCTCGATGGCCTTGAAGCGCTCTTCAATGCGATATGTCGCAATCCCTACGCGCATGCCATCTACCAGTTTCCCGATGGCTACCTGCCGGCACACGAATACCGAAGCGCGAACTACGGTCGCTACAAGGCGTTTTATCGAACGGATGAGCACCGCAAGATAGTGCTGGTATACCGCGTGCGCCATGTGGCCTCCGACTTTACCCGCGTCGCATTCTAGCCGTCCGGCGACATCGCGTTGGTTACAGCCAGCTCAGCGTTAGAACTCGATGAGGTCGGCGACGCAAGACCGGGCTCCCGCCGCTTTTCTGTGCCAGGCATCCCGTTCGCCCGGCTCTGTTCGACCGTCTAACTCAATACAGCGCCCATCAACGATGCTCAACGTGGGAGATCTGTCTCGACGCGATGCTAGCATCATTTCGCCAGCGAAGTCCGCGTGCGGGCGGCGCTTCTCGAGAGAGGGGCAAAGCCTATGAACACGTTTCTGGAAATCCTTCGTGCCATCGCATCCATCGCGAGCATAGCCCGTTTGATACGCGAACTATGGAAGGAACATAAGCACAAAGCGGATAGCGAAGGGAGATAAAAAAGCCCGGCTGGCACCGGGCTTTTGAATCGTTAGCACCTGCGCCGCCCGCGCCTCGTTAACCACGAACGGGCTTCGCTGGTACTTGTTCGATTATACCCAACCGGGTTCATCGATTACAAGGCTCCCGCTCACCCCTACAAATCCGCCGCCGTGACGATCTCCTGCGGGATGAGCCGATCGGCCTCGAGCAGCGCCTCGAGGTAGCGCGCCTGGTCGTCCGTGAGGTACGGCCGCAGCAGCGCGAGGCCCGGCTCGTAGGGAACGTGCTGGTCGACCGCCTCGTTGTCGAGCGGGTTCGGTCGGCGCTTCATCGCGCGCGCGAGCATGAGCCGGTACGCCGGGACGAACGGCTCCACCGTCACGTCCTCGCGCCCGTCCGTCAGCTCCACCAGGCTCGCCAGCAAATCGAACCCGGCCCGGTCGAGGTCGCCCCAATACCTGAGCGTGACTTGCTCCGCGCCCAGGCTCTCCAGGCAATCGCGCAGCTTGGAGGCACCTCGCACGAGATGCCCGTTGCCGAAGATCGCCCCGTGCACGCGCTTGCCCAGGATGCGCTTGCGCCCGTGCAGGTAGAGGGCGTCGCGCACGTTGCTCCACGGGTCGAGGTTCTCGGAGACCACGAGCTTGAGGTGCTTCTTCGGCTTCGGGACGTAGTACACGACCTCGACTTTCGGCGTCTGCTTGCACCGCAGCAGGTTCGCCACGCCCATGAGGCGGAAGAGCTTCGTCCCCTCGCCCTCGATGGCGAGGAACTTCTCGTTGCCGAAGATGCGATACGAGAGCTCGCGGCGCGTGAGGGTGCCGTCGCCGATGGTCGGCTCGCCGTCGATCGCCGCGCTCAGGGCGCGCAGCTCGCGCTCGAAGGCGGTGTACGCGGAGGGCGTGCTGAGCAGCCAGCCGTTGATCCACAGGCGCGGGTCGAGGTCGATGATCTTGAGGCGGATCGCGTTGAGCTCCGGCGTCTGCTTGCGCACGCACGCCGCCTTCGCGAGGGCGTTCGACTCGCGCGGGCGCGGCGTGGCGGGGTCGCGCGGCGCGGGGGCTCCGGGGCGGTCGGTGGATGTGGGGGGACTTGGCGGTGGGCTGATCGACGGGTGCGGGCTGGTTGGCCGCCGCGGGCTGCTCGGAGGCGTCCCGGTCGCCGCGCCGGCCGCGCGCCCGGCGCTTCGCGGGCTTCGCAAGGTCGGTCGAACCCTGGGCGGACGGCCCGGCGAGCTCCGTCGCGCCGCGCACCGCCAGCTGCTGGGAGAGCTCGCCGATCGCGTACCCGCCGTCGACCGCGACGAGCACCCCGGCCTCGACGAGCTGCTCGAGCGCGCTGCCGTCGTCCCCGTAGGCGGCGAGGATGCGCGTGAGCTCGTCCTCGTCCATCGTTTCCTTATGCAGGCGCACCATCTTGCTCGCGATCCCGCCCGACGCGCTCCGCAGCGCGACCGGCAGGTTCTTGCTCAGCGCCTTCGTGAGCGCGGAGAGCGTTCGCTGCTCCTGCTCCGTGAGCTTCTGTGCCATGAGGCTCCTTCCTGTGAACCCATCCATGATACCGCCGAGTCATTGGGGACGGGTTCAATTGACTCAGCGAGTCAATGGGGACGGGTTCAAATGACTCAGTGAGTCAAACGAACACGTCCCCAATGACTCAGTGAGTCAAACGAGCACGTCCCCAATGACTCAGCGAGTCAAACGGACCCGTCCCCAATGACTCATGTGCTAGGATGGCGGCTTGCGGTTAGGAGGAAGCCTTGGACCTGTTCATGCGCATCGCGCTCGGAACGCGCGCGCTCGTGCGGAAAGACCCCGTGCTCGTCATCGCCATCGTGCTTGCGCTCGCGTCGTGCGCCGTCGTCCCGCCCGACGCCGCCTATACCGACTACGTCGACCTCCGCACCATCGGCATGCTCTTCAGCCTCATGACCATCATGACCGGCCTCTCGCGCCTCGGCGTCTTCCGCATCGCTTGCCGCAAGCTCCTCGGCGTGGTCCGCGGCCCTCGGCGCCTTGCCCTCGCGCTCACGCTGCTCGCCTTCTTCTCGAGCATGCTCATCACGAACGACGTCGCCCTCGTGACGTTCGTTCCCTTCGCGCTGCTCGCCCTCGGCTCGCTCGGCGACGCGCGCCACACCTGCTTCACCATCGTCATGATGACCATCGCGGCGAACCTCGGCAGCATGCTCACGCCCATCGGCAACCCGCAGAACCTCTACCTCTACAGCGCCTCGCACATGGGGATCGTCGAGTTCGTGCTGCTCATGCTGCCCTATGCGGCCGCCTCGCTCGGGCTGCTCGTGGTGGCCATCGCGCTCTTCGGCAAGCTGCAGGAGAACGGCACGGGCAGCGGCGCCCATGGCACCGCGCGCGCGAACACCCGCGACGTCGAGCCCGCGCTGCCCGCGAGCGCCACCGCTGCCACCGACGCGCTCGACCCCGCCCCCTCGCCGCTGCGCATCGCCCCGTGGGCGGCGCTCTTCGCCCTCGCCCTGCTCTCGGTCGCGCGCATCGTCCCCTACCAGGCCACCGTCGCGGCCGCCGTCGCCGTCGCGCTCCTCGCAGACCGCCGCGCGCTCCTGCACGTGGACTACGCCCTGCTTCTGACCTTCGTCGCCTTCTTCGTGTTCGTGGGCAACGTCGGTCGCATCGGGGCCATCGACGCCTTCCTGGCGCAGATGATCGACGGCCACGAGCTCGCGGTGTCCGTCGCGGCGAGCCAGGTGCTCTCGAACGTGCCCGCTGCGCTGCTGCTCTCCGGCTTCACGTCCGCCTGGTCGGCGCTCATCGTGGGCACGAACCTCGGCAGCTTGGGCACGCTCATCGCCTCGATGGCGAGCCTCATCTCATACAAGCAGGTCGCGCTCGTGCTCCCGCGCGAGAAGGGGCTCTACTTCAAGCTCTTCACCGTGTGGAACGTCGCGTTCCTCGCCGTGCTCGCGGCGCTCGCCGCGGCGATCTTCTAGGACGGAGCGGCGGCGGGCGAACATCCCGCGCGCCCGCGCCCCATCCCGCGCTTGCGCTCCAGCCCGCGCCACCGTAACGCCTCGACGCCCGCATCCCCCCACCCCATTCGTCCCTCGTCGCCACCCCCACGGATTCTGCTACCATCTGCTTGCGCTACGCCGCATACCGCGCGCACGGGAAGGGAGCAGGGACACGTGAGCCGCACGAACACGACGGATACCGGCCGAAACGACATTGCGAGGGCAGCCGAGCTCCCGCGCCGCACCAATAAATGGGTCGTCCTGTTCACCGTCGTCATCATGACGTTCATGTCCACCCTCGACAGCAGTATCGTCAACGTCGCCGCGCCCTCCATCCAGCGCGAGCTCGGCGCCACCGCCAGCCAGATCCAGTGGGTCTCGAGCATGTACCTGCTCGTCTGCTGCGTCACCGTGCTCGTGTTCGGCCGCCTGGGCGACCTGTACGGCAAGGTGCGGCTCTTCCAGCTGGGCGTCGTGCTGTTCTCGTTGGGCTCGCTTCTGTGCGGGCTCTCCTCCACGCTCGTCATGCTCATCGGCGCGCGCGTCGTGCAGGGCTTCGGCGCCTCGTGCGCCATGGCCAACAACATGGGTATCGTGACCGAGGCCTTCCCCAGCCGCGAGCGCGGGCGGGCGCTCGGCATCGTGGGGACGTTCGTCTCGCTCGGCCTCATGTGCGGCCCCGTGGTGGGCGGCGTGCTTGTCGCGGTGTTCCCGTGGGAGTCCATCTTCCTCATCAACGTGCCCATCGGCGCGGCGTCGTTCCTCATCGGGCTCAAGACGCTGCCGCGCGAGACGGGGATGGCGGGCGAGCATGCCGCGGCGGGCGCCGACCCCTCCCCCACGAGCGCCCCCGACGCCGGCGCGCGCTTCGACATCCCCGGCGCGCTGCTCATGGCGCCGGCCATCTTCCTCGTGTTCTTCGCCATCAACGCCGCGGGCTCGGGGTCGCTCGCGCTCGCCGGCGCGCTGCTCGCGGGCGGCCTCGTGCTCCTGGCGGCCTTCGTCCGCGTGGAGCGCCGCGCGCAGACCCCGCTCGTGCGCATCGAGCTCCTGCGCAACCCGGTGTTCAGCCTCAATCTCGTCGCGATGTTCTGCTGCTACCTCGCCGTGGGCGCGACCGAGTTTATCCTGCCCTTCTACCTGCAGGACGCCTGCGGCTACGCGTCGGACGTCGCGGGGCTCGTCATCACCGCCATCCCCGTGGCCATGGCGCTCGCGAGCCCGGTGGCCGGCGCGCTCTCGGACCGCATCGGCACCACGATCCCCTGCTTCGCGGGCCTCGTCGTCTACAGCGCGGGCATCGCGCTCGCGGGCATGCTCCCCGCCGGCGCGCCCATCCTGCGCATCTACCCCACGCTCATGTTCATGGCCCTGGGCGACGGGCTCTTCGAGTCGCCGAACAACTCGCGCATCATGGGCTCGGTCGACCAGAAGGACCTGGGCTTCGCCGGCAGCCTGGGCACGCTCGTGCGCTACATGGGCATGTCCGCCGGCGTGACGGGCGGCACCGCGCTGCTCTACGGGCACATGAGCGAGGTCGCGGGCTTCCCCGTGAGCGGCTTCATGCCCGAGTGGCCGGAGCTCTTCATGGAGGGATTCGCGTTCGCGTTCCTCGCCATCGCGGCGACGGTCGCGGCGGGTGCCGTGCTCACCGTGGTGGGAACGGTCATCAAGCGCCGCCAGCGCAAGCAGCGGGCTGCGCGGGCGTAGGAGCGCGGGCGCGCGGGCAGGTGCGCGCGGGCAACATGGGTTGAACAGAACACGTCCCCAAACGCGCGCAGGCGGGCGAGAAGCTCACCCAGCCAACGAAAAGGGCGCGGCGACCAGGAGATTCCCTGATCACCGCGCCCTTCGCGCTATCTATGGTTCAACGCGGGACCGTTCAACGGGGCCGCGCCAACCGGGGCTCATTCACCGACGCTCGGCGAAATCCGACCGATGAGTCAATCGAACCCGTCCCCGATGACTCAACGAGCCAATCGAACCCGTCCCCATTGACTCGCTGAGTCAATTGAACCCGTCCCCAATGACTCAGGCGCGCTCGGTGGTGCCGGCGGCGGGGGCGTCGGCGTGCTGGCCGTGGCCATAGCGCGCGAGGCCCATCTGCGACCACTCGGGCTCCTCGTCCGGCAGCGAGCCGGCCTTCTTGGTGAAGAGCTCCTTCAGGCAGTTGTACGCCACGATGACGCCCAGGATCACGATGAGGATCGCGAAGACGAGCTGCAGGCCGGACGTCGCGATGACCGCCATGCCGGAGGTCTGCAGCGCGTTCACGCAGCCGATGATGCTCTGCACGAGCGAGGTGAAGGTGCTCGCGAGCAGGAACGCCACGGGCACGTAGAGCATGAAGCCCTTGCGGCCGGTGCACTTGCAGAACACCGCGAGCGTGATCATGGTCATGCCGCCGAGCAGCTGGTTCGAGGCGCCGAAGAGCGGCCAGATGTTGTTGTAGCCGCCGAAGGCGAGGGCGAGGCCCAGCGCCAGGGTGAGCACCGTCGCGACCCAGGTGTTCGAGAACACCTTCGCCGCACCGGTCGCGTTCGCGCCGGCATCCTCGGCTGCGTCGTTCGTCTTGGCGAAGAACTCCTGGAACGAGAGGCGACCGATGCGCGCCACGGCGTCGACCGACGTGAGCGCGAGCGCCGACACGCACATGGTCATGAACACGGAGGCCAGCGTGCCGTTCACGCCGAAGGCCGCCATGCCGTTCGCCACGCCGGTGGAGAAGATCTTGAACGGCGTGCCCACGGCCGCGCCGCCGGCGCCGGAGGTGTTCATCGCGGTGAACATGATACCCGCGACCACGATGGCGAGCACGCCCACGAAGGACTCGAGCACCATGGCGCCGTAGCCCACGGGCAGCATGTCCTGCTCCTTCTCAACCTGCTTGGAGGAGGTGTTGGTGGAGACGAGGCTGTGGAAGCCGGAGAGGGCGCCGCACGCAACGGACACGAAGAGCAGCGGGAACACGTAGCTGCCGTTCTCGGCGAGGGCGGAGAAGTCGGCGACCATGGGCGCGGTCATGGTGGCCTCGCCCTTCGCGCCGAGCACGAAGATGCCGAGCACCGCGCACACGATCATGACGATCATCATGATGCTCGTGAGGTAGTCGCGCGGCTGCTTCAGGGTCTGGATGGGCATGGCGGCCGCGAAGAGCAGGTAGACCATGATGACCGCGAACCAGCCGTACTTATCGAGGTACACCGGGAACTGCATGCCCACGGCGAACATGGCCACGAAGAGCGCGACCGCGAGCACGAACTCCTTCCAGCCGGAGAGGCCGAAGCGGCGGTTGATCCAACCGAAGGCGATCGCCACGAAGGTGAAGAGGATCGAGATGGTGCCCGCGGCGCCGCCCGAGTACGACGCGGCGGTGTCCACGGCGCCCGAGGCGTCGAAGGTCGCCATGAAGGTGCCCGCGACCATGTCCACGAACGCCGCGATGACGATGATGGTGAAGAGCCAGCTGAAGAGCAGGAACAGGCGGCGACCCGTGCGGCCGATGTACTTCTCGACGAGCTGGGCGAGCGACTTGCCGTTGTTCTTCACGCTCGCGTAGAGCGCGCCGAAGTCGTGCACGGCGCCGAAGAAGATGCCGCCCACGAGCACCCACAGCAGCACCGGCAGCCAGCCGAACATCATGGCGGCGATGGTGCCCGTCACAGGGCCCGCGCCGCAGATGGAGCTGAACTGGTGCGAGAACGCCGTGAAGCATGAGGCGGGCGAGAAGTTCTTGCCGTCCTCCATGCGCTTGGCGGGCGTGAGCGCCTCGCGGTCGACGCCCCAGGTGCGGGCGAGCCATCGTCCATAGAGCAGGTAGCCGGCGGCGAGCACCACCGCAGCCACCGCGACGACGATCATTCCGTTCATTTCACGATCCTTCCCTTTGGAGCTCCCGAAGCGATGCGATCCACATCCGCCGCCGTGCGCATCGGCAGCGGGCATTCGCGCGAGCGCGGGCAGATACAAAAAAAACGAGGGCCTCGATATACGACGGCCCTCGTCTCACAGCCGCCCGCGAAGCGCGCGGGCTGGCAGTATCCAACCCGCGCTAGCTAATAATCTCACCCGAAATTAGTAGGTAAGCATGCATCGCAGAGCAACCTCTCGTTCCGATCGGGCGCGACCCCGTGCCGCGTCCCAACGCCCGTAGGCGAAGATGATTGTGTCGCTTTAGTTGAGTGGAGTCAAGAAATGTTACAGGACTGTTGCGGGCTGACACGTCGTCAAGGAGCCGCCGGAGGTGAGTCATTGGGGACGGGTTCGTTTGACTCAGTGAGTCAATTGAACCCGTCCCCAATGACTCACGCGAACAGACGGCTGGCGGCCTCCACCTGCTCGGCGGTGCCCATGAGCCCCACCGCGTCGCCCGCGCACAGCCTGGTCTCGGCATCGATGAAGAGCGTCACCTCGCCGTCGCGGCGCAGGGCGACAGCGTTCGCCCCGGTCTGCGCGCGCAGGTCGAGCTCGCCGAGCGTCCGCCCCGCCGCGATGCTCCGCGCGTCCACGGGCACCCACTCCAGCTCCACCTCGGAAAGCGAGGCCGCAAGCCGCGCGAACGCGCGCCGCCGCGCCGCCTGGGCGCCGTCGCCCAGCGCCTCGTACCCGCTCGCGCGCAGCTCGTTCGCATAGCCCTCGATCTGGCGCGGCGTGTAGCCCAGGTCGATCATCGTGTGCCGCATGAGCTCGATGCCGCCCTCCAGCTCCGGCCGCACCACCTCGTTGGCACCCGCCGCCACGAGCGCGGCCAGCCCGTCCGCGTCCGCCGCGCGCGTCACGATGTGCAGCCCGGGCGCGAGCGAGCGGGCCTCGTGCGCGATGACCTCGGCCGCCGCGTCCCCGCCGCCCGCGATCACGAGCACGCGCGCGCCATCCAGGTGCGCATGCGCCAGGATCTCGGAGTTCGCCGCATCGCCCACGAGCGCGCAGAGCCCGTCGGCCTCCGCCTCCTCGGCCACCTCGAGCTCGCGCTCCACCACGAGGCACGGGACGTCCAGGTTGTGCAGCACCTCGGTCACGCAGCGGCCGGCGTTGCCGTACCCCACCACGACCACGTGCCCGTGCAGGTCGCTCGCCGGCTCCTCGAAGCGGTGCACGTGGCGCTCGTACAGCGCGGCGAGCCGCCCGTGGGCGCGGATCCAGCGCTCGAGCGGGTCGATGAGCTTGAACGCGAACGAGTTGAGCGCAATCGACACCACCGCGCCGCCCAGGATGAGCGTGTACTGCTCGGACGAGAGCACGCCCAGCGCCATGCCCGTCTGCCCGATGATGAACGAGAACTCGCCGATCTGCGAGAGCCCCGCCGCCACGGTGAGCGTGCCGCGCAGGCCGGCGGAGAGCACCACGCCGAGCACCATGTTGATGAGCCACTTGCCCACCATGATGAGCGCCACGAGCGCGATGAGCTCGCCCACGTGCGCCGCGAGCGTGACGGGGTTCACCATCATGCCCACTGAGGCGAAGAAGATGATGGAGAAGAGGTCCTTGAAAGGGATGGCCTCGGCCGCGATGCGGTGCGACAGCTTGGAGCCGCTCACCACCACGCCGGCCAAAAACGCCCCGAGCGCCACCGAGAGGTCGAAGACGAGCGCCGCCGCCATGGCCGTGCCGAGGGCGATGACCACCACCGCCAGCTGGAAGAGCTCGGCCGGGCAGAAGCGCGCGATGCGCCCGAGCACCCACGGCAGCAGGCGCGAGCCTACCACGAGCATGAGCAGCACGAACGCCACCGTCTTGGCGAGCGCCCAGGCGAGGCCCGACGCGAGCTCCGCGCCCGAGGTCTCGCCGGGGCCGAACACCACGGGCAGCACCACCAAGATCACGACCGTGGCGAGGTCCTCGACGATGAGCCAGCCCGTGGCCACGCGGCCGCCGTGCGTCTGGTAGAGGCCGGCGTCGGTAAGGTTCTTGATGAGCACCACCGTCGAGGCGATGCTCACCGAGAGGCCGAGCATGATGCCCGCCTGCGGCGTCCAGCCGAACGCGAGCGCGAGCGCGTAGCCCGCCGCGGTGCCCACGGCGATCTGCAGGATGGCGCCCGGCACCGCGATGCCCTTCACCTCGAAGAGATCCTTGAGCGAGAAGTGCAGGCCGGTGCTGAACATCATGAACATGACGCCCACTTCGGCCAGCTGGTTCATGGCGTGCGAGTCGCCGATGAAGCCCGGCGTGAAGGGGCTCACCACGAGCCCGCCGACGAGGTAGCCCACGATGGGCGGCAGGCGCAGGGCGCGCGCCACGAGGCCGCCCGCGAAGGCGGCGACGAGCGCGAACACGAACGTCATGAGCAGAATGGTGTCTCCGTGCATGGGTCTCCTATGGGGTTCTTGGGGTGGTGGCCGTCAAAAGGCGAAACGCCGCCGCTCCGCGGGGCGCAGACATCGCGATATGGTTGGTGTACCCCGAAGCGCGCCGATTCATCCGGGGGCGGGGTGAGTCATTGGGGACGGGTGAGACAGTGGGGACGGGTTCAAATGACTCACCGAGTCAAATGAGTCATTGGGGACGGGTTCAATTGT
>CAPI01000009.1 GCA_000333815.1 [Collinsella] massiliensis | reverse complement strand
TCGTTTGGGTTAGCGGGCCGCCGAAAACGTCCGCCGCAGCGGCTCCCGCAACCGATCAATCCCACGGATCGCGCTCGAACAGCGGCTCCGGCTCGGGACGGCGGTCGGAATAGGGGTCGTAGCCGTCATCGTCCTCGTTCTCCGCGCGGATGAAGGGGTCGCGCGGGGCGGGAGCGGCGGCGCCTGGCCGCGCGTTCGAAGATTCCCGCACGTGATTCGGGGTGCCCGCATCCTCGCGCGTATCCAGCTGCTTCTGCGCAGACATAGAGCCTCCTCGCTGCAATCGCCTCATAACCAGCTCTAGGGTAGCGCATCCCGCGGAAACGCGACGGGGCGGCCCGGCTTCCTGCCAGACCGCCCCGCGGTATCAATCGTTCCCGTGCGCACCGATCCCCGCGCACGCTGCACGCACGAACCCTGGGCGCCCTACTCCTCGGGCACCTCGTAGTCCGGCTGCGGCTCGGAGGTCGAGACGAAGAACGTGCCGTCCATGTCCACGTCGACCGTCACCTCGTCGCCCTCGCGCACGCGGCCGTCGATGATGGCGCGCGCGACGCAGTCCACGACCTCGTTCTGGATAAGGCGCTTGAGCGGACGCGCGCCGTACACCGGATCGAGGCCGCCCACCGCGAGCATCTGCTTGGCCGCGGGCGTGATCTCGAGCGTGATGCGCTGCTTGGCGAGGCGCTCGCGCACGTGCGCCAGCTGGATGTCCACGATCTGCTCGATCTGCTCCATGCCGAGCGGGTGGAAGACCACGATGTCGTCGATACGGTTCAGGAACTCCGGCCGGAACGTCTGGCGCATGGCCTCGCTCACGGCCTCCTTGAGCTTCTCCTCGTCCTTGCCGGCGTACTCGGCGATGGCCTGGCTGCCCACGTTCGACGTCATGATGATGATCGTGTTCTTGAAGCTCACCTGGCGACCCTGGCCGTCCGTGAGGCGCCCGTCATCGAGCACCTGCAGCAGCACGTTGAACACATCCGGGTGCGCCTTCTCCATCTCGTCGAGCAGGATGACGCAGTACGGGTGCCGACGCACGGCCTCGGTGAGCTGGCCGCCCTCGTCGTAGCCCACATATCCCGGAGGCGCGCCGATGAGCCGCTGGACGCTGAACTTCTCCATGTACTCGGACATGTCGATGCGCACGAGCGCGCGCTCGTCGTCGAACAGGCACTCGGCGAGCGCCTTGGCCAGCTCGGTCTTGCCCACGCCCGTGGGGCCCAGGAAGAAGAAGCTACCGATGGGCTGGTCCGGGTCGGAGAGGCCCGCCCTGCTGCGGCGCACGGCGGCCGCGACGGCGCGCACGGCCTCGTCCTGGCCGATGACGCGCTTGTGCAGCTCGTCCTCAAGGCCCTGCAGCTTCTCGAGCTCGCCCTGCATCATCTTCGACACGGGCACGCCCGTCCACGCGCTCACGACCTCGGCGATCTCGTCGGAGGTCACCTGCTCGTTCAGGCCGCCGCCCTTGTCCTTCTGCGCCTCGACCTCCTCCTCGGCGGCCGACATCTCGCGCTCGAGGCCGGGGATCACCGAGTAGCGCAGCTCGCTCGCGCGGGCGAGGTCGCCGTTGCGCGTGGCGCGCTCCTCCTCGCTGCGGGCCTCGTCCAGCTCGCCCTTGAGCTCCTGCACGCGGTCGATGGCGTTCTTCTGGTTGAGCCAGCCGGCCTTCTGCACGTCGAGGCGCTCCTGGACGTCGGCCATCTCCTGGCGCAGCGCTTCCAGGCGCTCGCGGCTCGCGTCGTCGGACTCCTTCATGAGCGCCTGCTCCTCGATCTGCATCTGCGTGAGCTGGCGCTCGGTGGCGTCGATCTCGGCCGGCATGGAGTCGAGCTCCATGCGCAGGCGGCTGGCCGCCTCGTCCACGAGGTCGATGGCCTTGTCGGGCAGGAAGCGGTCGGAGATGTAGCGGTCGGAGAGGTCCGCGGCCGCCACGAGCGCGCCGTCGGTGATGTGCACGCCGTGGTAGATCTCGTACTTCTCCTTGAGGCCGCGCAGGATGGAGATGGTGTCCTCCACGCTGGGCTCGCC
This sequence comes from [Collinsella] massiliensis, assembly GCA_000333815.1. Lineage (GTDB taxonomy): Bacteria > Actinomycetota > Coriobacteriia > Coriobacteriales > Coriobacteriaceae > Enorma. The sequence goes on along the minus strand of CAPI01000009.1, from coordinate 22,829 downwards.
CACCATGACCGTCTGGAAACGACGCGCGAGGGCGGCGTCCTTCTCGATGTACTTGCGATACTCGTCGAGGGTCGTCGCGCCGATGGCGTGCAGCTCGCCGCGGGCGAGCGCCGGCTTCAGGATGTTGCCGGCGTCCATGGAGCCCTCGGTGGCGCCCGCGCCCACGATGGTGTGCAGCTCGTCGATGAACAGGATCACGCGGCCCTCGGACTTCTCGACCTCCTTGAGCACGGCCTTCAAGCGGTCCTCGAACTCGCCGCGGTACTTGGCGCCGGCGACGAGCGCGCTCATGTCGAGCTCGATGAGGTCCTTGTCGCGCAGGGTGCTCGGGACGTCGCCCGCCACGATGCGCTGGGCGATGCCCTCCACGATGGCGGTCTTGCCCACGCCCGGCTCGCCGATGAGCACGGGGTTGTTCTTGGTGCGGCGGCTGAGCACCTGGATGGTGCGGCGGATCTCGTCAGAGCGGCCGATCACCGGGTCGAGCTTGCCGGCGCGCGCGAGGTCGCACACGTTGCGGCCGTACTGCTCGAGCGCCTCGAACTGCATCTTGTCGTCTTCCGAGGTCACACGGCTGTCGCCGCGGAGCTCCTGGTAGACCTCCTCCACGCGCTCGCGCGTGACGCCGGCGTCGTTGAGCAGGCGGCCGGCCTCGCCCTTGTCCTCGGCGAGGGCCATGAGCAGGTGCTCGGTCACCACGAAGTTGTCCTCCATCTTCGCGGCGAGCTTCTCGGCGCGGTCGAGCACGCGGACGAGGTCGTTCGAGAGCCCCATCTGCGTCACACCGCTCGTCACCTTGGGCGCGCGGTCGATGACCTCCTGCGCGGCGCGCGCGAGCTGCGCCGGATCCGCGCCGATGCGCTCGACGATCACCGAGATGTTGCGCTCGCCTGCCCCGAGCAGCGCCGCGAGCAGGTGCACGGGCTCAACGGCACCGGCCTGGGCATCGCTCGCGATGCCGATGGCGGTCTGCAGCGCCTCCTTCGAGGTCATTGCCAGCTTGTCGATTCTCATAGGGAATCCCCTCTCTCGCCCCGCGACGCCCGCCGCGGGCGCGGGCATCGCAGGGATGGATGCCCGCCCACCGGGGCGGTCTCGCGAGACGTGCTATTGCCGCTCTACGGAGCGGCGTATCTCCTATCGAGCCTATTGTTTCCGCAGGATGGCTTCTCTATACACAAATCTAAGTCTCTCTATATAAGATTTTCTAAGTGATAATGGTATAGATGATACCCTTATGCCGGGTGCTGGGTTTTCCCTGCTCAGGCGTGGCGATGTATACTTGATGGATGCGGCAACGCGAACCATAAGGAGGCTGTATGGCCCGACTGAGCGTCGATTACTATTCGCCGTCCCTCATGCGCACCACCACGCTCGACGTGATCCTGCCCATCGACGACCACGGGGCCGCGCTCGCGCTCGACACCCTGCGTCGCAACGACCCCGCGGCTTGGGAGCGCACGCCCTACCTGCCGGAGCAGCCGCCGTTCAAGACGCTGTTCCTGCTCCACGGCATGTCGGGCAACCACCGCGACTTCATCTCGGAGACGCGCATCCGCACCTGGGCGGAGCAGCGTGGGCTCGCCGTGGTCATGCCGTCGGGGTACAACGCGTTCTACCTCGACCATCCGGACGCGCACAACTACTACGGCCGGTTCGTGGGCGAGGAGCTCGTCGAGGTCGCGCGGCGCATGTTCCCGCTCTCGCGGCGGCGCGAGGACACCTTCATCGGCGGCATCTCCATGGGCGCCTACGGGGCGCTGCGCAACGGGTTCAAGTACGCCGAGAACTTCGGCTGCATCATCGCGCTCTCCTCGGCCATGCTCGTCGGCGACTTCAACAGCGTGGTGTCCGACGACCTCTTCTTCCTGAGCCGCCCGTTCCTCGAGTCGGTCTTCGGCGACCTCAACGCGGTGGTGGACAGCGACAAGGACCCGCGCCGGCTGGCGGCCGACGTGGTGTACTGCGACCGCCCGCGGCCGCGCGTGTTCATGGCGTGGGGGTCGAGCGACCCGCTCGCCGCGCCCAACCGGGAGCTCGCTACCCGTCTTAGAGACACGGGGATCGACGTCGAGGCGCACGAGATGCCCGGCGGCCACGACTGGGATTTCTGGAACGTCGCCCTGCCGCAGGCGCTCGACTGGCTCCCACTCGGGTAAGAATGGATTGATGGGTTGGTTGGGGACGTGTTCCATCCAACCCATTGGGCTCATTCGATCTCGCAGGTTCCGTCGATTTCTTAACAAGGGGTTGGATGGAACACGTCCCCAACCAACCCATCCCCAACCCGCCCTAGTCCCGTCCGCCCCGATCGAAGGAGGAACCCATGGCTCTGCTCCGCGCCGATTTCTACTCGAACTACCTCAAGCGCAACGTCATGCTCACCGCCGTGATTCCCGTCGACAAGATGGACGGCGACAAGCGCGCGAAGGGCAGGCGCGGCCCGTACCGCACCGTCTACCTGCTGCACGGTCTCTTCGGCCGCGACGTCGACTGGATCGACAAGACCCACGTGGTCGAGACGGCGGAGGCGCGCGACATCGCGCTCATCATGCCCTCCGGCGCCGACGGCCTCTACCTCAACAAGCCCGAGATCAACGAGTGGCACGGCAAGTTCATCAGCGAGGAGCTCATCGAGGTCACGCGGCACCTGTTCCCGCTCTCGCGCAAGCGCGAGGACACCGCGCTCGCCGGCATCTCCATCGGCGCGTACACCGCCGTGATCAACGGCCTGCTGCGCCCGGACCGCTTCGGCAGCATCATCGCACTCTCCGGCACGTTCATGCGCGACCGCATCCTCGAGGCCGTCGACTCGCATTCACCCCGCAAGCGCCGCTACTACGAGCGGTTCTTCGGCGACCTCGACACGGTGATCGGGTCGGAGAAGGACTACGAGGCCCTCGCCGAGCGCTTCCGCGACAACCCCGACCTGCAGAAGCCGCGCTTCTACATCGCGTGCGGCGAGAGCGACAACCTCTGCCAGAGCAACCGCGACTTCGCAGGGCTCCTGCGCGCCAACGGCTTCGACGTGACCTATTGGGAGCCCGAGATCGGCGGGCACGAGTGGCCGTTCTGGAACGCCTGGATCGACTGCGCGCTCGACTGGTTCGCGCCGGGCGAGATGAAGCCCACCACGGCGGGCGGTGACTACACCGCGCTCACGAGCCTGCGCGAGCCGGACAAGCCGATTCCCATGACCGGCGAGAACCCGGACACGCTGTAGCCGGGGCCTCACGCGCCGGCGAGGCGGGGCGCTTGGCAGCGGGGCGGGTGTCGTTCCCGTTGGCAAGCGTCCTGTTTGCTGTGCAGCGGGCTGCGTCGGGCACGTCGGCCGCGTTTTTTCTTCACGGCGCGCTTTTTTTGGCGAGTTTTTTCAGATATGCACGATGTACGCGTGTCCGAGCAGCCGTTTGGGCACGGGCGCGATGGGTCGCGACAGCAAAACCCCAGGATTGCGGGAACTGCCCATCCCGAACCGGCGCGCCGCGGGGCGTCTGGGCGCGCCCGGAGGTCGCTCCATCGTGCATATCTGAAATTTCTCGCCAAAAAATCGAACCGGGCCATGAAAAACGGGCTCGCCCAGGGAACGAACCCGTTCGATTCCGCCAATCGCGCCGGGAGCGGCGGCGCGCAGCCCGCGCGGCGGCCGCGCCGGGCGCCCCTCGCTGGGCACCCCGCGCTGCGCACCTTACGCGAACTGCGAGTTGTAGAGCTCCGCGTAGGCGCCGCCCGCGGCGAGCAGCTCCTCGTGCGTGCCCTGCTCGATGATCGTGCCGTGGTCCATGACCAGGATAAGATCGGAGTCCACGATGGTCGAGAGCCGGTGCGCGATCACGAAGCTCGTGCGCCCGCTCGTGAGCGCCTCCATCGCCGCGACGATCGCTCGCTCCGTGCGCGTGTCCACGCTCGACGTCGCCTCGTCCAGGATGAGAATCGACGGGTTCGCGAGCAGCACGCGCGCGATGGTGAGCAGCTGCCGCTGGCCCTGGCTGATGTTCTCCGCGTCGTTCGCGAGCTCCGTGTCGTAGTCGTGAGGCATCGTGCGCACGAAGAAGTCCACCTGCGCGGTCTTCGCCGCCTGGATGATCTCGTCGCGCGTCGCGCCGTCGCAGCCGTACGCGATGTTCTCGGCGATGGTGCCCTCGCGCAGCCAGGCGTCCTGCAGCACCATGCCGAAATTGCGCCGCAGGTCCGCGCGCGTCATGGCGTGCGTGTCCACGCCGTCGAGCGTGATGCGGCCGCCGTCGATCTCGTAGAAGCGCATGAGCAGGTTGATGAGCGTCGTCTTGCCGGCGCCCGTCGCGCCCACGATGGCCACCTTCTGGCCGGGCTCGGCCACGAAGCTCACGTCGCGCATGAGCGGGCGGTCGGGGTCGTAGCCGAAGCGCACGTGCTCGAAGGCCACGCGCCCGCGCACCGGCTGCGGCACGCGCGCCGGGTGGGCCGGGTCGGGCTCGATCTCCGGCTCGTCGAGGATGTCGAAGACGCGCTCCACGGCGGCGAGCGCGCTCTGCAGCTGGTTCATGGTGAGCGAGAACTGCGTGAGCGGCTCGGCGGCGGTGTTCACGTACTGGAAGAACGCCTGCAGCGTGCCGATGGTGAGGCGACCTGCGATGAGGAAGCCTGTGCCCAGCAGCGCGAGCGCGACCTGCGAGAACCGCACGAGGCAGCGCACCATGGGGCCGGCGACGTTCGTCATGAAGTCCGTGCGGCGCATAGCGTCGGCGAGCCGCTGCGTGGCCTCGCGGATGCGCGCGGCGCTCTCCTGCTCCTGGTTGAACGCGTGGATCACGATGCGCCCGGAGTACGCCTCCTCGACGTGTCCGGTGAGCACGCCCACCGCATGCTGCTGGCGCGCGGCCAGGACGAGCGTCCGCTTCGCCACGAGGCGCGTCATGAGCAGCGCCGCCACGGCGAAGGCCAGAAAGACCGCCGTGAGCACGACGTTGTAGCGCAGCATCATGATGATCGCGCCCACGACCGACCCCACCGCCATGAGCATGGAGAGCAGGCCGCGCTGCAGCACCTCGGACACCTTGTCGAGGTCGTTCGTCGCGCGGCTCATGATGTCGCCCGGCTTGTTGGCGTCGTAGAACCGCAGCGGCAGCACGTTGAGCTTCTGCGCGATGGCGCGGCGGAGCTTCAGGTTGAGGCGCTCGGCGAAGCTCGCCATCGTGAACGCCTGCAGCGTGTAGAACGCCCAGGCGACCGTCCAGATCCCCAGGAAGATGAGGCACTCGCGCCCGCCGGTGTCCCAGCCGATGCTGAACGCCTCACCCGCGGCGAAGGCGCGCTGGATGTTCGCCCACAGCAGGTCGATGAGGTGCGCGCTGTACGCCGGCGCGGCGATTTGCGCGATGGTGTAGCACACGATGCTCACGAGCACCACGGCGAAGCGCCAGTGCTCGCCCTTCGACACCGTCCACAGGCGGCGCACCACGCCGAACGCGTCGCGCGGCACCTCCGCGTCGGTGTCGGGGGCGCTGGGAGCATCGGGCGAGCCGGGGGCCCCGGCGGCACCGGCGCTCCCGGCGGCGTCAGCGCCCTTGGCGGCGTCGATCCCGTCGAGCTGGGCCTGCGCCCGCTCGATGAGCTCCATGGCCTCGACTTCCTCGAGGTTCTTGGTCTCGTTCTCGCGCGACATGGCTACTCACCTCCCTTCACGGCCGGGGCTTCCGCGGCCGGGGCGCCGCCTTCCGCAGACGTCGCGGCAGGCGCGTCGGTCGCCGTGGCCGCGGTGCCAGCCTCGGTCGCCACGTCCGCCACATCTGCCACGTCTACCTCGTCCGCCTCGAGCTCCACGTCCACGCCCAGCAGCTCCTCGAGCTCCTCCGCGCGCAGCTGGGAGCGGGCGATCTCCTGGTACGCCGCGCACGAGCGCATGAGCTCGCGGTGCGTGCCCAGCCCCTGGATGCAGCCGTCCTTGAGCGCGATGATCTGGTCGGCGGAGACGATCGTGTTGATGCGCTGCGCGATGATGAGCACCGCGGCGTGCGCCACCTCGGTCGCGAGCGCGTGGCGCAGCGCGGCGTCGGTCTTGAAGTCGAGCGCGCTGAACGAGTCGTCGAAGATGTAGAGGTCGGCGGGCTTCACCAGGGCGCGCGCGATGGAGAGGCGCTGCCGCTGGCCGCCGGAGAAGTTCGTGCCGCCCTGCGCGACGCGCGTCTCCAGGCCGTCGGGCAGCTCGCGCACGAAGCCGGACTGCGCCACGTCGAGCGCGTGCCACAGCTCCTCGTCCGTGGCGTCGGGCTTGCCGTAGCGCAGGTTCTCGGCAATCGTCCCGCTGAACAGCCATGCCTTCTGCGGCACGTACGAGATGCGCGTCCGCAGCGCCCGCTGCGTGAGGTCGCGCACGTCGGTGCCGCACACCTCGACCGCGCCGTCACTCACGTCGTGGAAGCGCAGCAGCAGCTTCGCGATGGTCGACTTACCCGACCCGGTGGGGCCGATGATCGCCGTCGTGGTGCCGCGGCGGCAGAAGAAGTTGATGTGGTGCAGCGTGTCCTCGCTCGCGTCCGCGAACCGGAACGACGCGTTGCCGAAGTGCGCGACGATGTCCTGCGCCGGCGCCAGCTCCGTGCCCGCGCCGTCCGCGATGCTCAGCGGGCACTCGATCACCTGTCGGCAGCGCTCGAGGCACACGAGGGCACGCGGCAGCGTGAGCGCGCAGATCTGCGCCATCATGAGGAAGAACAGGATGAGCATGGCGTATTCCACGCACGCGGAGATGGACGCGATCTGCATGGCGTGCGCGCCCACGCGGTTGCCGCCGAGCCAGATGACGGCGACCTCGGCGAGGTTCATGATGAAGAACGACGAGCAGTCGAACGTCGCGAAAAGCCAGTTCACCTTGATGGCGCTGTCCGCGTAGGCGGAGAAGGCCTCGTCGAGGCTCTCGCGCTCGGCCTCCTCCTTGCCGAAGGCGCGAATGACGCGCGCGCCCGTGATGCTCTCGCGCAGGCGCACGTTCATGCGGTCGATGAAGCGCTGCAGCTTCTGGAAGATGACGGCCGCCTTCTTCACTGTGACCACCGCGATGATCGCCACGACAAGGATGAAGCAGGCGAGCATCATGCCCATCTGCTCGTCGATGGACCACGCGAGCGCCACGCCGATCACCGCGGCGAACGGCACGGGCAGCATCATCTGGATGGTCATGGTGATGGCCTGCTGAATCACGTTCACATCGCCCAGCGTGCGCGTGATCATGGAACCGGTGCCGAACTGCTCGAAGTCGCCGCCGGAGAACCTGAGCGACGCCTCGTAGACCGCGTTGCGGATGTCGCGCCCCACCTTGGTGGCGAGGTCCGCGCAGAAGTAGTTCGACACGAACGCGCCCGCGCCCGAGAGCACGGCGGCCGTGAGCATGAAGAGCGCCTGCTCGATGATGTAGTCGAAATCGCGCGAGGAGACGCCGATGTTGATCATGTTCGCGAGGATCGTGGGCACGAGCAGCACGCCGAGCAGGTTCACGGCGAGCGCCGCGAGCACGGCGAACGCCTGCAGCTTGTAGGGTTTCAGAAAATGCAGGAGCATCCTCATGGAGCACCGTTCCTTGTTCTCGGTTCCCGCCTCGGGGCTGTTCCGAAGCGGGGGTCTTGAAGAGGGAGTCAGCCTGGGCTTCGAGCGGATCTTCGTGCGGCGCGGCTAGGTGTTCGGAGCGTTCGGCGCGCACGTGCTGATCTGCTCCTCGAGCGCGACGGCATAGCGTTGGACCAGGTGGATGAGGGTGCGGCGCTCTTCTTCGTCCAGCGTCTCGAACGCGCGGCGCTCAGCCTCGATGGCGGGCTCGATGCGCTCCTGGGACAGCGCGTGGCCCGCGTCCGTGAGCCGCGCGAGCTTGCTCTTGCGGCTGCCCTCCATGAACGCGAGCTCGACGAGGCCGTTCGCCTGCAGGCTCTTGAGCGCGGAGTTGACGGTCTGCTTGCTGTACGACCACGAGGTCGTGAACCGCGCGAGCGGCAGCTCGCCGCCTGCGAGCACGAGGTCGTAGAGCATCCAGTACGCGCAATCGGAGAGGCCGCAGCCGCGCGCGTACGCGTGGTAGAGCTTGTCGATCTCGTTGTAGAGCAGGTCGAGCTCGATCGGCGAGCTGCCCAGCCCGTCCGTCATGTCCCGTTCCATCGAAACCATCACCTCCGCGCGCCTTTAGGTTCGATTCCGCCGCCAGTTTAGTCCGATTTCGGATTATCGTCAACATCGAGGCGGCGTCATTTCCCAAATTGAGCGAAACGAGCGGTTTATAGGCACCCCCGGAAGTAGCACGGGGTCACGCGCCAACAAAAGCGCAGGTAGCCGGGTTGCCCGTTTGCCGGCTACTCGGCTACCCCCTTATTAAACGTTCGTTTCGCTCACTTTGGGAATTGAGGGCCCACTTGAACCGCTCCGCAGGCGCTCAGTGGACGCCAAACGTGCGCAAACAACGCGGCGGGCACCCCAAATGAGGCGCCCGCCGCGTGAGCACGTCATCGAACGCAGCCGCTAGAGCGACCAGCCCTCCTGGATGGACTCGTAGAACGTCGCATCGGGGAAGAGATCGTGGATGCTCTTGCCATCGTGCCACGGCAGCTCGATCAGTTCGGACATGGTCGGTACCAGCTCGGAGCAATCCGTAAAGCGACCCTTGTCGTTCAGCTGGGTGCAATCTTGCACACGCCAGTATCCATCGGTGTGGGTGATGTAGTATTGGCCATCATCCACGTCCATGAACGCACGCGTCTTCGAGCGCAGGTACCCCAGGAACCCTTCGAAGTCCGTCTCGAGCGCCTCCTCAGCCTTGAGTCCCATGATGTCCTCCCTTGCATCAGGCGCCCGTGAGCGCCGGCCAATAAGTCGTCTGGTTTTAGTAAACCCGTGATGCCGGCGAACCATTCGCTCAATTAGGTGGGCGGCGCGGAGCGCGGGGTGGGCGGAAATGACGCGCGCCTCGCGCGGACGCGTTTGCAGTTTCTCCACACAGAGCGCCCGGAACCGCAGCGGCCACGGACGCTCAGTGAACAAGTTTGTGGCTCCCCCGTAACGATGGCACGGCAGCCCGCGGCGGCGCGATACCCCGCGCGACAGCCCTCCCCGCGCTTACTCCACCGTCACGCTCTTGGCGAGGTTGCGCGGCTGGTCCACGTCGCACCCGCGCATGAGCGCCACCTCGCGCGCCAGAAGCTGCAGGGGCACCGTCGCCGTGATGGGCGAGAACGCGTCGCGCACCGGCGGGATGTAGATCACGTGGTCGGCGATCTGCTTGATGTCCTCGTCACCCTCCGTGGCCACCGCGATGATCTTCGCGCCGCGCGCCTCGCACTCCTTGAGGTTCGAGACGGTCTTGTCGTACACCGGGCTCTTCGTGGTCACCGCGATGACGGGGAAGCCGGGGTCGATGAGCGCGATGGGGCCGTGCTTCATCTCGCCCGCCGCGTAGGCCTCGGCGTGCAGGTAGCTGATCTCCTTGAGCTTGAGCGCGCCCTCGTAGCTGATCGCCGCGCCCATGCCACGTCCCACGAAGAGCGCCGAATGCGCGTCCTTGCACGCGAGCGCGGCCTCGTGGATGGCCTCCTGCTGCGTGTCGAAGATCCACTGGATCTGCTCGGCCGTGTCGCCGAGCTCGTGGAAGAGCAGCTTCACCTGGCGGGTGTTCATCTTGCCCTTCACCTGCGCGAGCAGCAGCGCCAGCAGCGTGAGCGACACCACCTGGCCGATGAAGCTCTTCGTCGAGGCGACCGCGATCTCCTTGTTCGCCTTCGTGTAGATGACGCCGTCGCTCTCGCGCGCCACGGGGCTGCCCACCACGTTCGTGATGCCGAACACCTTGGCGCCCTTGATGCGCGCATCGCGAATGGCGGCAAGAGTGTCGGCCGTCTCGCCGGACTGCGACACGGCGACGACGAGCGTCGTGGGCGTGATGATGGGGTTGCGGTAGCGGAACTCGCTCGCCGCCTCGACCTCGCAGGGGATGCGCGCCCAGGCCTCGATGAGGTTCTTGGCGATGAGTCCGGCGTGGTAGCTCGTGCCGCAGGCGATCACGTAGACGCGGTCGATGAGGTCGAGCTCCTCGTAGGTGAGGCCGAGCTCGTCGATGTCGAGCTCGCCGGTGCCCGTGAGGCGCCCCACGAGGGTGTCGCGCACCACGCGCGGCTGCTCGAGGATCTCCTTGATCATGAAGTCCGGGTGGCCGCCCTTCTCCGCCATGTCGATGTCCCAATCGATGTGCGTGATGGCGGGCTCGATGGGGGCGCCCTCGGCGTCGGTGTAGGTGACGCCCTCCGGCGTGAGGCGCGCGAACTGGCCGTCCTCGAGCACCACGACGTCGCGCGTGGCGTCGATGAGCGCGATGACGTCCGAGGCCACGTAGCAGCCGGTCGCGCCCTGGCCGATGACGATGGGACTGTCCTTGCGCGCGACGGCGATGACGCCGGGCTCGTCGGCGCAGATCGCGGCGATGCCGTAGGCGCCGATCACGTGCGTGCACGCCTCGCGCACGGCCGCGAGCAGGTCGTGCGAGCCAGGCTTGCCGTTGCCGCCCTCGTACGCCTCCTCGATGAGGTGGGCGAACACCTCGGTATCGGTGTCGCTCGTGAAGCGGTGACCGCGGCCCTCGAGCTCCTCGCGCAGCTCGGCGAAGTTCTCGATGATGCCGTTATGGACGATGGAGATGCAGCCGTCGCAGCTCGAGTGCGGGTGCGCGTTGGCCACGGAGGGGCGGCCGTGCGTCGCCCAGCGCGTGTGGCCGATGCCGCACGTCGAGTCGCAGTCGAGGTGCTCGAGCTCGGATTCGAGGCCGGAGACCTTGCCCACACGGCGGAAGACGTCGAGTCCCGCGCCGTCGCCCCGCTCGAGCGCGACGCCCGCGGAGTCGTACCCGCGGTACTCGAGGCGCTTGAGGCCCCCGATGAGGATGTCCTTCGCCTGCTCGCTTCCGGTATAACCAACGATTCCGCACATGGGCGTATCCTTTCGCGCAGTGTCCTGGGTCGGTCGCGCTCGCGGGTGCGCGAGGTGTCGGCGGCCGCATGGGCAAGAGTGTAACAAGCGGGGTGAGCCAGGCTGCCAGCAAACTGGTATCTACTTTATAACGCCAGAACTTGGGTGGGAGCGGGGGCGTGGGCAGCGCGCAGGGCGGAGGGCGGGGCGTAAGTGGTAGGGCGGGTGCATCGGCGCGCAGGGCGGGGCGAGGTCGGCGCGGAGCTGCTGGCGTGGGCAGGCCGGCGTTCGGACAGCCTCCCCATCGCCACATCGGCAACCTTTTGTGGAGACATCGTCACATTCGCGCGCTTTCGCCTTGCAATTCATCCGCGAAGGGCGTATTGTTTCTTCTTGCGCACAGGCGCATCCAGACATTGCGGGGTGGAGCAGTCTGGTAGCTCGCCGGGCTCATAACCCGGAGGTCGTAGGTTCAAATCCTGCCCCCGCGACCAAAAGTCCAGCTCGGAGCCTAAAAACTCCGAGCTTTTTTCTTCTATAATCAAAGTTGTATGTACGTTTGTATGTACATCAGGGGTATCAAACGCACGTTCGGTACCCCTGTTTTTCGCACACCCAGACCGAACGGTTCGGGCACACATGGTAGCGGCCTTACTCCTCGGCTTCGGCGTCGCGCGCGACATGTCCGCAGACTGGGCAGCCGCCGCCGTCTTCGCGTTCCGCGGCAGGTGGGTATTCAAGGTGTGTACCCGGGAGCGGGGCACCTTGACACACGCGCACGCGAGGGTGTGCTCGCACACCTGTGTACACCCTCCGGTACACCCTGCACACCCTGAGAGCGCCGTGTACACCCCGGGTGTGTTGGGTATTTTTGCAGGTAAAACACCGAAAAGAACGGTCGTGTACACCTTACACACCCTGCGGGCGAGTTTTTTACTACGACTTTCAAACACACGTAGAAGGATGTGCCGTGTACGCCCCGGTGTACACGGCACACACCCTGCATGCCTACGTGTACACCCTATATGTGTAGCTGCTTCCGCAGGTAAACAAGCACAAACAAGGTCTATGTACACCTTGCACACCCTGCGGGCGATTCTTTAATATAGGCGCTTCACCCCGCCAACCCCTAGAGACCACCAAGAAGAAGCGAATGCCCCCCTCGGGAACAAAAACTACCCTTTATATATCTCACAAGGTGTGTAAAGTGTACTTGAGAGCTGTTTTATATAGTTTTACCTGCGGAATTAGCCGTACACCTTTAGGTACACCCTATTTTTTGAAACATGCTTATAAACCATGTTAAAACCACTGTTTCCGCAGGTAGATAGCCTAAAACGTTTCCGTGTACACATTACACACCTTGAACACTGAAGTGTGCAGAGCAGGCCGGGCGCGCGGCCCTGGCTGCGCGGTGCGGCTTCGCTTTTTCTTCTGTGTGCCCGAAAGGGTGTGGGTCGCGACGAAAAAACGCCCGCCCCGACGTGTACCGGAAGCGGGCGCTCTTCATCAGCCTGTGGTCGCTAAAGCTACTTCTTCGCGTCCCACTTCATGTAATACTCCCGAATGAGCTCGGGATCTGACACGGTGCACCGCTGCCTGCGGCACTCTTTCCTGAGGAAGGGGTAGGTCTCCGCGATCTTCTGGTTCACCGCGTCGTGATAGAGGTTGTGCGCCTCGGAGCACCCGGTCTTGCCGGCCATGTCGTCCAACTCGACCTCGTAGCGCGTGAGCCTGTGCCGCACGAAGTTCACGGCCCAGCGCTGCAACGTGCGCGGGTCGGTGCAGAGGAACGACGTATCGCCGTAGTGACCGAGCACGAAGACCTCGTAATCGTGCTTGCTTTGACGCCCCGCCTCGAGAAGCTCCTTCTCCGTCCAGTCATCGTCAACCTCGATCTCGGGGATGATGGAGCGCACATGTTCGAGCAGGTTCTTCCGCTTCGTCTCGACGGCCTTCTTCGCAGCGGCCTGGCGCTTCTCGCGCATCGCGTTGCGCTTCGCGATGTGCGCCTTGAACACCTCTGTTTCCATAGCCTGCTCGACGTCGGCCTCCTTCCACAGGCTCATCGGAGGGCCGCTGACGTGATGCGGGTTGGGCCTCAGCACGGGCTCGGGCAGCAGCTCGTCGATGAGCTTATCGGAGAACCCGAGCTCCTTGACCTTCGACTTCGCGAGCATGGGCACGTAGTCCTTCATGGTGGCTCCTCTCGTATGTGGCACGGTTATAGCTCGTTTGTGCTGCTCAGCACGCTGCTTACTTCTTCCGGCGCTTCCACGCGCGCTCGTCGCGCTCGACCATGCGCTTGAACACGGCGGCCGAGGTGATGCCGTCGCGCTCCGCGATGTCGCGCATGACGGCCTCCTGCTCTATCAGCCTGCGGATGACAGCAGCCATGCGCACGCGATCCTCGCGCGCCCATGCCTTGACGCGCGCCTTGTCCTCGGGTGTGATGGACAACATGAACGGCACATATTCGCTCTGCGGCCCCTCGAGCTTCTGCTGGTCGTCCGCGCGGTTGTTCGTGACGATGAACGACTTGCCGACGCTGTCCTTCTGGTTGACGACCGACACGGTCGGCGCGTGCTTGCTGTTGGGGTGTTTGGTCATTTGGCGACCCCTTCCACGAGAGATCTCCCTGTTGTGTATCATTTTACCAAAAAGCCGGTCTACTATACAGTCACTATATAGTTTTCTATCGTTCTACTTAACATCGACTATATAGTGTGTACAAATACCGTAAAGGTTATAGAAATAGTTTGTTTGAGTTTTGCACACGGTACATAATCGCGACATTATACGTACATGGTTTGATCGTTCTTGTTCAACGCGCCCTCATTCAAGGCCCGCGACTATCGTCTCGAGCCACGGTTTCTTCTGCGTCAGGCCTCAATCCCAGCAGGAAGGAACCACTATGTCGATTAACACCGCCGCCATCTCCGGCAACCTCACTGCAAACGCCGAGCTCCGAGCCACCAAGTCAGGCACCCCGGTGCTCAGCGCCACCGTCGCCGTCAACGAGCGCGCCCGTCAGGAAGACGGCACCTACGCCGACCGCCCGAACTACATCGACCTCGTGCTCTTCGGACGCCGCGCGAACGCCCTCGCCCAGTACCTCATGAAGGGCACCTACGTCTCGGTGCAGGGACGTCTCCGTCAGTCCTCCTACGAGGATCGCCAAGGCGTGCGCCGCTCCAAGGTCGAGGTCGTCGTCGAGGAGCTCGACTGGCGCACCCGCACGGCCGAGCAGACGGCGTAACCGCAGCTCAGCGTCCCGCCCGACCATCGCACCCGCGAGCCGCACCCGGCTCGCGGGTTTCTTTTTCCGAGGCAGGCCCCGCACGTGCGCGCGGGGCCACGGGTGAACCCACGACCCGTGTCCCCGCCCGAAAGGAGCCCTCATGCCCGCCATCGTGACCTCGATCCAGATCGACGTGCCCGATACGCCGACCCTCACGCCCGTGCTCGACCGCTACGTCATGGGCGACCGACCTGCGGTGATGCTGTACGACCTCGCCGAGGAGGAGCTGTGGGACGACCTCACGGTCAACCTCGACGACGCCCTGCCCCAAGGCTGCGCGTTCGTGCCCTATGACCGGCGCGTTTACCTCGACGCCCTCGTCCAGCAGGGCTACGCGACCGTCATCGGGGACACGAGCTACGGCAACTTCGGTCAGCGCGCGTACATCGTGCAGCTCGCGCCCGTCCTCATCGCGAAGGAGGCCTAACCATGTCCGCGACCGTCACCGCATCCACGTACACGAAGCTCAAAGAGCGTTTCCAGCGCGAGTTCTCGGAGCTCGACACCATCTGGGCGTTCTCCAATAAGCAGCTCGAGGAGGGCATGCGACGCCTCGGCTGCACGCCCGACGACCTCGTGCGCTTCGCACCCGGCGGCTATATGCGCCGATCCGACGTGGGCGAGCTGAAAGACATGCTTAAGCGCCAAACTCAGGAGCTCACAGAACGCATGGCGACCTACGACTTCGCTTTCGCGGCGTTCCTCTACGAGATGGGCAACCACGAGTACCACATCAACGGTCAGGCCGACTGGGACGTGGTCTCGTGCTTCGGCACCGTCGAGTACGACGACGGGAAGGGCGGGCTGTCCTACCTGCGCGACCTCGGCTATCCGCAGGAGACGCTTCGCGCCTACGAGGACGCCCGCCGCGAGTACTTCCGGCAGTGCGACGAGAACGGATGGTGGTGAGCATGTCTGCGATAGGAGCCGACGTGATGCAGCAGATCCTCGCCGTGACGGACGAGCTGCGCTCCTGCGTGCGCGACCAGTTCGAGCCCTACGAGGGCGTCTACCGAATCAACGACTTCGGCGAGTACGTCTCCGAGGAAGACTGGCTGAACACCTGGGCGGCATATCCGCTCTGGTGGATGCATGCGTGGCTGCTCGCAGACAACGGTCAGCACACATCTGCGCAGGTGAGCGCCATGTCCGTCGAGCAGATCGAGGCCGCGTACGCCGACCCGGCGTTCGAACCGGAGTACGCCCACTACACGGAAACCGATGAGGAAGGACGACCCTGATGAACGATGAAACCACCAGTTCAGAGATTCGCACGCTGGACTTTTCCGGCTATGACTTCAGCTCGCAGCGATCCGAGCACGGCGTTCAGATCATGAACCGCGCGTACCTCATCGCGAAGCGCCGTTACGACCGGCACGGCGACCGAGATGACCTGCGGCTCGCCCTGCTCATGCGGTACTGGAGCGATGCCTACATCAACATTGAGGACTACGCCGCATCGTGGAACGCGACCTGCGTCGACGCCGACCTCGGCATTTCCCTGCCGACATGGACGAAGGCGAGCGTCGACCTGCGCGCGCTCTACGTCGCACACGAGCTCTGCGAGTGCGTCGAGCGCATGGTGCAGGCGCTCGAGAACGCCGAGGCGGGCGTGCACGACCGGATGCCCGCGGCGTGGGAGATATGCACGCTCTAGGCGATGGAGCCACCGCCCGTCATGTGCCGTCGACTTTGCGGCGGGCATCAACGATGTCATGCCCGGCACACGAAGGCTTCCCGAAGGCCGTTGACGCCCCGCGCCCTCCGGCGATCCGGCAATCAAGCCGGAAGCAAGCGCGCTTGCATCCGGCAAGGGCGGATTCGAGAGAAGGGAGCAGCGGATGGACGGAGCCATGGTGCCGATTGGCGAGGCCGCCCTCGAGGCGATCGAGGAGGTGAGCTCGGAGCTGCGCGGCAGGATACGCGAGCGCTTCCAGCCCTACGAGGGCGTCTACCGGCTGAACGACTGCGCCGATTATATGAGCGAGTCCGACTGGGACGAGGTCTGGTCGAGGTACCCCGCATGGTGGCCCAAGGCGTGGATGCTCGCCGGCAACGGCCAGTACGCCTGGGGCGAGGTGGCGCGCATGACGGTCGGCGAAATCGAGGAGGCGTACGACGACCCGGGCTTCTATCCCGAGTACGCATACTACACCGAGGCAGATGAGGAGGGGTTACTCTAATGGTCGACTCAAGCATCAGCGCGCAGGAACTTCAGCCGGGGAGGCCGAGCGGATACGGGTTGCTGGTGTCCGCCCTGCTCGACGAGCTCGCCGCCGTCTCGTCGCCAGACGACGGCGGCACCCGCGACGTCGCGTGGCTGCGCGGCTACGTGGCGGGGATAGCGAACGCGGCGAGCATCGCCATGGAGCTCGATGAGGCCGTTCGAGACGATGCCGGGGAGGAGGCCTAGAAGTCGAAGAGGTCGCGCGCGGGGGCGTCCAGCGCCTCCGCGATGCGGCAGATGAGGTCGAAGCTGGTGTTCACCGAGCCCCTCTCGATGTTCCACAGGTGCGACTGGCTCGTCCCGGCCATGAGTGCGAGCTCGCGCTGGGTGAGCCCGGCCTCCACGCGCAGGGCCCTGATCCTCCGGCCGAGGAGCCGTCTTCTCGTGCTGTTGTCCATGCGGTTGAGGTTAGGACTCGCCACGCGAAGGGTCAAGCAATTAAAAGTCGATGAGCTCGCGAACCTCGATGCCGAGGGCGTCGGCGAACTTGCAGAGCATGTCGAACCCGATGCCGACGCGCCCCGTCTCCACCTGCCAAAGGTAGGTGTGGGAGGTCCCCGCCATGTCCGCGAACTGGCGCATGGTGAGGCCCGCAGCGATTCGCCTCTTTTTGATGTTGTTTCCTAGCCGCTCTCGGCGCTCCGTCTTGTCCATTTCACGAGCGTAATTGCTTGTAATGCGACCTTGGTTTGTTATTATTAACCATGGTTCTTAATCGTTAACCACCTGAACACAATACGGGGGAGCCCGACGTCGAAGGAGTGCCATGAAGCGCAAGTACCAGCCCAAGCACATGAAAGAACGTGAGAAGATGAAGCTGCCAATCTTCAATGCAAAGCCCGTCATCACCGCCGGCCTCGTCGGCGCCATGGTCGCCCCGAGCGCACTCGCGCCCGCCGCGGCCATCGCCGCGGGCGCCACTGACGGCACCACCACCGCGTCCGACGAGATCCACCGCCTCATCGCCGAGACGAACTACTCCGAGGCAACCCAGCGCCTCATCGCCGCCGCCAACGGCGAGGTCGAGATGACCCTCGAGGAGGCCAAGGCGCTCCTCGCCGAGGTGCAGGCCGCGGCCGACGCCGCTGCCGCCGCCAACGCGGATGCGCAGACCGCCGAGACCAGCGCCGGCAACGCCGTTACCTCTGCTGAGAGCACCTACGACGCCGCCGACGCCGCCGCCATCGCCGAGCTCGAGACCCAGGCGCAGGCCCTCGTCGACCAGCTCACGGCCGCGCAGGAGGCTGCCGAGAAGGCGCAGGCCGACCGCGACGCCGCCCAGGGCGAGCTCGACGGCCTCACCGGCGACCTCGAGGACGCAGAGAAAAACGCCGCCGACAAGCAGACCGCCCTTGATAAAGCCAACGAGAAGCTCGAGGAGGCGCAGGCCGCCCTCGACGAGTTCCTGGACTCCTCGAACATCGACGAGCTCCAGGGTGACTACGAGGCGGCCAAGCAGGCCTACGACGACGCCCTCAAGACGCAGCAGGATGCTGAGAACGCCGTGGACGCCGCTGAGGCTGAGGTCGACCGCCTGAACGGCGAAATCGCCGACAAGACTGGCGAGAAGACGAGCCTCGAAGAGTCCCTGCCCGGCCTCAAGAGCGCCGTCGACGCGGCTAACGCCGAGCTCGAGGACGCCCGCGCCAACTACACCTCCGCCGTCGAGGCCATCAAGGGCGACATCCTCGCCACCGCCAAGGACAAGCTCGACGCTGCCGAGTCCGACCTCGCGACCAAGCAGGGCGCCATCGCCGGCCTCGAGCAGGCCGTGGCTGACGCCAACGCCCTTGTGACCTCCGCCCAGGGCGAGCTCGACGCTGCCAACGCCGCCCTTCCGGGCGCGCAGTCCGCAGCCGACACCGCCGCGGCCGCGCTCGCGTCCGCGCAGGCCACCTATGACAGCGCCAAAGCTGCCTATGATGCCGCATGCGCTGAGGCCGAGGACCCCTCCACGGTCGACCGCTCCGCGCTCGACGCAGCCGAGTCCGCACTCGCAAACGCGCAGGACCAGAACAACTCCGCGCAGGCCGCGCTCAGCGCCGCCAATGGCGCCGTCAGCGCCGCCCAGGGAAAGCTCGCTGACGCTGAGAACGCCGTCGGGACCGCCGAGGCCAACCTCGCCGCCGGACAGCAGGCCGTGATGGACGCTGAGGCCGCACTCGCGACCGAGCAGGCCGCCTACGACGACGCCGTCGCGAACGCGGGCGATGAGGCCAAGGCCGAGGCTGATGCGGCCATCGCCGACGCCGAGGCCGCCGTGACCGCCGCACAGGACGAACTCGATGCCGCCAACGCCCGCATCGAGGCCATCCCCGGCGAGATCGACGCGCTCGAGGACGAGCTTAGTGGCTACGAGGACGCCGTGACCGAGGCCAAGGCCGACCAGACCGAGGCGAATGAGGCCCTCACCGCCGCCAACGGCGAGCTCAAGGCCGCCGAGGACGCGCTCGCCGACCTCGGGGACGCCCAGATCGCATGGCAGGAAGAGCACGACCGCCTGAGCGGCGAGCTCACCGCCGCGCAGAGCGCTGAGGAGACCGCCCGTGGCGAGCTCGAGGCCGCACAGAAAACGGTCGACGGCCTCAACACCCAGATCGCCGAGGTGCAGAAGCAGATCGACGAGCTCCAGTCCCAGATCGACCAGGGCACCGAGCAGGCCGTCGACGACTTCGTCGACTTCCTCAAGTGGTATGACGGCAAGTTCGCAGGCTCCGGTGATATCACGAGCCCCGTATCGTACCTGAACGTCGCCTATCACATCCTCACCGGCACAGGTGGCCCGTTGTTTGAGTTCGACCTCGCGGATGGCTCGATGCTCTCCGACTACACCCATGTCGGAACTAAGGGCGACGCCACCGACCTCGACAATGTCAAGGCGTCGCTTGAGATCATCTCGCGCTGCAACGAGCTGCGCAAGCAGGCGGGCCTCGACCCCATCCAGGTGTCCATCAACCTCATGGCCATCTCGATGCTCCAGACCAACTGGTCCGCAACGCACCAAGGCCACGCCCAGAACAACATGACCGGCGACAATGCTCATGTACGGTAAAGAAGCAAGCAACCGAAAACAATAGATAGACCGCCAGCACTACACTATTCCGAACCAAAGACCAAAAGATAAGCATTTTGAGAAAATCTAAACTTTTGGATTTTCCTACAATGCCGACTACGGCGGAATCCCTCCCACTCCTTATATATTTCTTTCTGTATACATTGAATTTGTATTTAGTAAAATGCAGACAACACCACGGATCGGCTTTTGGCTGGACAATTCCAACCAAACACCGCAGCAGACAGTAGAAACCATTCTGAACGTTAGGAAGCCGGTATGATTGTTACATATAAGGGGAAGAAAAATTTCTTTTAGATACTTGTTTTCCTAAAACTGATGTGATATAATAATTCAATCCCAGAAAAGGAGTAAAAAATATGCGGCAAGGTATTCTTAAATAAAACTATAATCAAATAGTGGGAACAAAGGATTATGATAGTCCCTTTTGTAGGGGCTTAGTTTTTTGTACCCAATTTAAGAATACTTTTGCCTTATCAATTTTGACATATCCCCAAAAACAGCACTCACAAACAGGTGTATGCTGTATATGAGTATGTCCGCAAATTATCATCCCCAGTGGTAAAAGTATTTTACTGCTGGGGATTTTTATGCCCTTCGGGGCAGTAAAGGGAGGACAATCACATGAAAATAATCAATATTGGAATTCTTGCCCATGTAGACGCTGGAAAGACGACCTTGACGGAGAGCCTGCTATATGCCAGCGGAGCCATTTCAGAACCGGGGAGCGTCGAAAAAGGGACAACGAGGACGGACACCATGTTTTTGGAGCGGCAGCGTGGGATTACCATTCAAGCGGCAGTCACTTCCTTCCAGTGGCACAGATGTAAAGTCAACATTGTGGATACGCCCGGCCACATGGATTTTTTGGCGGAGGTGTACCGCTCTTTGGCTGTTTTAGATGGGGCCATCTTGGTGATCTCCGCTAAAGATGGCGTGCAGGCCCAGACCCGTATTCTGTTCCATGCCCTGCGGAAAATGAACATTCCCACCGTTATCTTTATCAACAAGATCGACCAGGCTGGCGTTGATTTGCAGAGCGTGGTTCAGTCTGTTCGGGATAAGCTCTCCGCCGATATTATCATCAAGCAGACGGTGTCGCTGTCCCCGGAAATAGTCCTGGAGGAAAATACCGACATAGAAGCATGGGATGCGGTCATCGAAAATAACGATAAATTATTGGAAAAGTAAATCGCAGGAGAACCAATCAGCCGGGAAAAACTTGTGCGGGAGGAACAGCGGCGGGTTCAAGACGCCTCCCTGTTCCCGGTCTATTATGGCAGCGCCAAAAAGGGCCTTGGCATTCAACCGTTGATGGATGCGGTGACAGGGCTGTTCCAACCGATTGGGGAACAGGGGAGCGCCGCCCTATGCGGCAGCGTTTTCAAGGTGGAGTATACAGATTGCGGCCAGCGGCGTGTCTATCTACGGCTATACAGCGGAACGCTGCGCCTGCGGGATACGGTGGCCCTGGCCGGGAGAGAAAAGCTGAAAATCACAGAGATGCGTATTCCATCCAAAGGGGAAATTGTTCGGACAGACACCGCTTATCCGGGTGAAATTGTTATCCTTCCCAGCGACAGCGTGAGGTTAAACGATGTATTAGGGGACCCAACCCGGCTCCCTCGTAAAAGGTGGCGTGAGGACCCCCTCCCCATGCTGCGGACGTCGATTGCGCCGAAAACGGCAGCGCAAAGAGAACGGCTGCTGGACGCTCTTACGCAACTTGCGGATACTGACCCGCTTTTGCGCTGCGAGGTGGATTCCATCACCCATGAGATCATTCTTTCTTTTTTGGGCCGGGTGCAGTTGGAGGTTGTTTCCGCTTTGCTGTCGGAAAAATACAAGCTTGAAACAGTGGTAAAGGAACCCACCGTCATTTATATGGAGCGGCCGCTCAAAGCAGCCAGCCACACCATCCATATCGAGGTGCCGCCCAACCCGTTTTGGGCATCCATCGGACTGTCTGTTACACCACTCCCGCTTGGCTCCGGTGTACAATACGAGAGCCGGGTTTCGCTGGGATACTTGAACCAGAGTTTTCAAAACGCTGTCAGGGATGGTATCCGTTACGGGCTGGAGCAGGGCTTGTTCGGCTGGAACGTAACGGACTGTAAGATTTGCTTTGAATACGGGCTTTATTACAGTCCGGTCAGCACGCCGGCGGACTTCCGCTCATTGGCCCCGATTGTATTGGAACAGGCATTGAAGGAATCAGGGACGCAACTGCTGGAACCTTATCTCTCCTTCACCCTCTATGCGCCCCGGGAATATCTTTCCAGGGCTTATCATGATGCACCGAAATACTGTGCCACCATCGAAACGGTCCAGGTAAAAAAGGATGAAGTTGTCTTTACTGGCGAGATTCCCGCCCGCTGTATACAGGCATACCGTACTGATCTGGCCTTTTACACCAACGGGCAGAGCGTATGCCTTACAGAACTGAAAGGGTATCAGGCCGCTGTCGGCAAGCCAGTCATCCAGCCCCGCCGTCCAAACAGCCGCCTGGACAAGGTGCGCTATATGTTTCAGAAGATAATGTAACGTCTTGCGCAATTCGAGCGCATCGAGAACGAGCAGGCCGCGCTCCAGCAGTCCATCAAGGAGCTCGAGGCGACCATCGCTGAGCAGACCGAGCTCGCTTCCGCCTGGAAGGCCGTGCTCGCCCAGCAGACGGCCGAGGACATCGTGGTAAACGGCCTCAAGGTCGCGACCGCGAGCCCCGCGGTCGCCCAGGCCGCAGCCGAGGCGCACAACGCCTATCAGGCGAAGAAGGACGCCCTCGACAAGGCCGCGGGCGAGCTCGACGCCGCCCGTGCCGCCTACGAGGAGGCCTCCGAGCGCGCCGGCGTGACCGAGCAGGAGCTCGCCGAGAAGCTCGCCGACCTCGCCATGGCA
This sequence comes from [Collinsella] massiliensis, assembly GCA_000333815.1. GTDB lineage: Bacteria > Actinomycetota > Coriobacteriia > Coriobacteriales > Coriobacteriaceae > Enorma. The sequence continues at coordinate 416 of CAPI01000009.1, read as the reverse complement.
CAGGACGCCTACGACCGCCTGGCCAAGCAGATGGGCTGGGACAAGCCCGCTGCCGATGGCGACCAGGGCACCGGCGTCGTGAACGACAACGACGGCAACGGCACCAAGCAGCAGGCCTCGATGGAGACCGCCGGGTCTAACGGGAAGTCCGACCTGCCGCAGACCGGCGACCCGGCTGCCGCCATGGCCGCGGGCATCGCGCTCGCGGGAGCGGCCGCCGTCGCGGGCGGCGCGCACTTCCGCCGCCGCCGCGAGTAGGGGCTCGCGGGAACGGCATGCACGGGGGCTCGGCCTGCGGGCCGGGCCCCTTTTTCCTGCAGAGACAGAAGGGAAGGGGATCGAATGGTCGGGATGAGGAGGGCCGCGGCGCTCGCGCTCGCGGCCGCGATGGGCCTCGGCGGGCTCGCCGGGTGCGC
>CAPI01000010.1 GCA_000333815.1 [Collinsella] massiliensis | reverse complement strand
CAATTGAACCCGTCCCCAATGACTCAAAGCGAAGCGCCCGCGTCGGGGAGAGACGCGGGCGCTTCTACAAGGAGGACTAAGACCAAGGGCTAGATCGATGCGGCGTAGGGGCGCACCGGCCAGGCCTGGTACGGGGAGGAACCGGGGTCGCCAGAGGCTAGCTTGCGCAGGAACGCTTGGTAGGAGCGGCGCAGGTTGGCGCGCTGGTCTCCGGAGCGCTTGCGCGGCGTGCGCAGCGAGGTGATGCTTCCGCCTGCGCGGCGGTTTCGCGGCGCAGGCTGAACTCGGTCCGCATCCTTGTTCTGGGTTCGCATACGATCTGCTCCTGTTCTGCGTTGCCGGGCTGCAGCCGCGCGGCGGCGCACCCGACGGTCGTGTATCGAATGCTGTTATATATGTACCGCAGCGCGCCGCCGCTAATCGCCGTTCACAGCGAACACATGAGCCGGCAGCGCAGGGGTGCAGTGCGCTCGCGTTACGCCAGGCGCGCGGTGCGGCAGGTGAAGCGGAAGACGAGCCAGCCGCCGAGCATGCCGAGCGCCCCGATGCCGAGGTTCCAGAGCACGCCCGCCGTGACGCCCAGGTTGAGCGAGAGCACGAAGCTCACCGCGCCGCCGCCGAAGGCGAGCACCATGCCGCCCAGGATGACGATCATGATGGGGAAGCCGCGCTTCACGACCTCGTTCGGCGACATCCACGAGAAGTTGGGCTTGCGCGCGTCGCTCGAGAGCCCGATGTTCACCATGAGGAAGAACGCGCCGAACCCCGTGACGAGCACCTCCGCCGCGCCGAGCGCATCGACCTGCCCGCTCACGAGCAGCACGAGGGCGCTCACCGCGAGCGTCGCCGCGACGGGCAGCGCGTTCGACGCGAGCTTCGCGCCCAGGATCGTGCGCACGGGAAGCGGCGCCGCCGCGAGCACCCAGGCGTTCTTCCCCTCGATGGAGACGGAACACGCCGCGCTCGGGCACATGATGCCGCAGAACACGAACGCCCAGGGAAGCGCGTTCGCCACGACGCCCGAGATGGCGCGGTATTCTGCGGCGCTGAGCTCCACCCCGTCGATGACGCCCGAGCCCAGCATGCCCTCGAGCCCTACCACGCTCAGCGCGACGGCGATGACGAGCATGAACAGGTAGCCGAACAGGCAGTTGAACGCGTAGGACGGGATGCCCAGCAGTGTGCGGAACTCCTTGAGGGCGATGGCCTTGAAGGGGGAAGCGGTGCGCCCGCTGCGGTGCCGGAGCTCGCCGGCGGTGAGGGCGCGGCAGCGCGCGTGCGCGGTGAGGGCGGCGTTGATGCGCAGGTAGTTGCGCTGCATGATCTCGAGGGCGAGCGCGGGGACGGCGAGCGAGACGCCGATGAACGCGGCGAGCGCGGCCACCGACCCGTTCGCCACGGCGTCGCCCATCCAGGCGGCGGGCGGCCACCCGAGGCTGAGCAGGCTGCTCATCGCCGCGAGGCCTCCTGCGAGCTGCTCCATGGCCGCGTCGCCGTCCGCTCCCGCGGTGAACGAGAACCCGTAGAGCACGACGACGAGCGCCGTGAACGCGATGAGCGAGATGACGATGTAGACGAGGTTCGCATGGCGGAAGCGCGAGGCGAGCGCGTTCACGCCGAACGCGAGGAAGGTCGCGATGGCGGTGGGGACGGCGGGAGCGAGCAGCACGCTCAGCGCCGCGCACGCGACCGCCCACGGGCTGCATGCCACGCACGCGAGGTAGACCGCCCACACCGGCACGGAGGCGACGGCGCCCATGAACATGGCGCTGGTGTAGAGCGCCGCCACGCGCGCGGCCACCACGGTGCGGCGCGGAACGGGGAGGGACATGACGAGGTCGAAGTCCGTGAGACCGAAGAGCGTGCCGTTGGCCTTGAGGAACGTGAAGACCACGCCGACGAGCGCGCTGAGCGCGACCGCGAAGGCGGGGAGGGCGGAGCCCAGGCCGAAGCTCACGAGCGTGAGGCCCAGCACGGCAAGGTAGAGTGCCGCGAACGCGACGAGGAGCACACCGGCTACCACGGCGAGCGCCATGCCGATGCGGCGCGATCCCGGCGTGAGCGAGCGGATGAGCGCATGCATCTGCACGCGCATGAGGATGAGGAAGGTGCGCATGGGTGCCTCCTGTTAGCGGTGCTCGGACGGGCTGCTGGGGGCAGGTTTGCCCATGGCGCCGGTGCCCGCGCCGCCGTCCTCGACGAGTTCCAGGAAGACCTCCTCGAGCGTATCGTCGCCGCGCACCTCGTCGGTGGTTCCCGCGGCGACGATCTGGCCGTGGCGGATGATGGCGACCTTGTTGCAGAGCTTCTCGACTACTTCGAGCACGTGCGACGAGAAGAACACCGCGCCGCCGCGCGCCGCGAGCTCGTGGAGCATGCGCTTGAGCTCGTGCGAGACGAGCGGGTCCAGGCCGACGAACGGCTCGTCGAGCACGAGGAGCCGGGGCTCGTGGATGAGCGCGCCGATGACGACGAGCTTCTGCCGCATGCCGTGGCTGTAGCTGGCGATGGGGCTCGCGAGCGCGTCCGTGAGCTCGAGGCGGCGCGCGTACTCCTCGATGCGCGCCTGGCGGTCGCGGACGGGGACCTCGAAGATGTCGGCGATGAACGCGAGGTACTGCAGGCCCGTCATGAAGTCGTAGACGTCGGGGTTGTCGGGCACGTAGGCGCAGAGGCGCTTCGCCGCGACGGGGTCGGCGGTGACGTCGATGCCCGCCACGCTGATGCTGCCGCCGTCGATGGGCTGCACGCCCACGATCGAGCGGATGAGCGTGGTCTTGCCCGCGCCGTTATGGCCGATGAAGCCGTAGATGTCGCCGGGTTCGACGGTAAGGGAGAGGTCGCGCACGGCGATGGTGTCACCGTAGCGCTTCTGGAAATGGGAGACGCTGAGGACCGGTGCGTCGGCAGGGGAGTTCATGGGAAGTCGTACCTTTCTATATGGGGCATGGCGCGCCGGCGCTCGCCGCGGCGCTCTCGACGGCTGCGGTCGCGAGATGCACGCCCAACCGAGGCGAGTGCGCGGCGGGCGTCAGTCGTCAGCCTGGTTGTCCCGGCTGTGCGGCGCGTCGCCGCCATCCCGCTTCGGCAGGCGGCCGGCGCGCTTGAGCGCATCGCGCAGGATCCACTCCACCTGGCCGTTCGCGCTGCGCATCTCGTCATCTGCCCAGCGCTGGACAGCCTCCCAGATAGCGGGATCGATGCGGAGTGGATACTGTTTGCGCGCCATACCATCAACTACTTACATATCGAGCGCTCTGGATATCTTCGTTTCGAGTCTGGCTAACCCGCGTCGGGTCTGCGGCACCTTCCCTTGCGCGCATTCCCGCAGCCGCAGGCGAGGACGCGCGCGAGGGAAGGCGCCGCAGACCTCGCCCAAGTGGTTAGTGCAGCGAGCCTAGTACAGCGAGCCCGCGTTCACGATGGGGTGCGCCTCGCTCTCGCCGCAGAGCACCACCATGAGGTTCGACGCCATCTGCGCCTTGCGCTCATCGTCGAGGTCGATCTTGCCGTGGCTGCCGAGTTCGTCCACGGCCATCTCGACCATGGTGACGGCGCCCTCGACGATCTTCTTGCGCGCGGCGATGACGGCCTCGGCCTGCTGGCGGCGGAGCATCGCCTGGGCGATCTCGGGCGCGTAGGCGAGGTGCGTGAGGCGCGCGTCGTCCACGGCGACGCCGGCGGGCGCGAGCCGCTGGGTGAGCTCGTGCTTGAGCGCGGTCGAGACTTCCTCGATGTTCGAGCGCAGCGTAATGGACTCCATGGAATCCGACGAGTCTTCCGCGTGGTCGTAAGCGTAGATGCTCGCCACGTGGCGGAGCGCCGTCTCGGCCTGCGTGGCCACGAACTGCTCGTAGTTGTCCACGTCGAAGAGGGCCTTGGCGGTGTCGGACACGTGCCATACCACGACGTTGGCGATCTCGATGGGGTTACCCATCTTGTCGTTCACCTTGAGGATCTCGCCGTTGAGCGTGCGGGCTCGGACGGAGATTTTGGTGGAGAGGCCGCTCGCCGCCTTGGACGCCGCCGAGATCTGCTTGCCGAGCGAGAGGCCGGACTTGCTGAGCACCTCGGCCGTGGCCTCCTCGGAGGAGGAGCTGCCGCCCATGCTGCGGCTATAGAAGGGGTTCGCCCAGCGGAAGCCCTCGTCGCGGACGGTGCCCTTGTAGTTGCCGAAGAGGATGCACACGCGCGCCTGGCCGGGCTGCAGCGTGAAGAAACCGGAGACGGGGATCCAGATCAGGCAGAACGCGGCGATGCTGAGGCCCAGGCCCCAGCCCGCGAGGGGGCTGATGGGCAGGCCGGCCTCGTCCGCGGTCGCCATGCTGATGATGCTGAGAACGAACGCCGCGATGATGATCACGAAGGCGACGAGCACCCCGATGAGCACTCCCCAACCGGCGGTCGCTTTGATCTTCTTCTCTACGCTCACTGTGGTTCCTTTCGAAATGCGCCGAGCTGTTCCGTTCGGCGTCGCCCCGGTTTCCTTCGGGGGGGGGGCAGCTCCCCGGCCACGTGCCCGTGCGCTCGTGGTGATGCCATTGTGATATCACATTGCTATCAGGTCAACTACCGTTCGCCGAATCGGTGAACGGTAGGGCGGGGTGCTGGGCGCGGGGTTGTGCTCGGTGGGCGGGAAATCCGGTGCAGAGGGGCGGATTGATGGGTTGTTTTCCCCGCAAAACCCCTCCATCCCGCCCCGGCGCCGCCCCCCGATTCCCAAAGTGCGCGAAACGAGCGGTTTATGCGGGGGTGGCCAAGTAGTCGGGAAAACGGCAACCTCGCTACCTGCGCTTTTTCTGGCGCGCAACCCCTTGCTACTTGAGGGGGTGCCTATAAAACGTTCGTTTCGCGCACTTTGGGAATCGGCTCGCCTGTTCGCGAGGCAAAACGGGCGGATACGGCAGCAAAATCCAATGCCGCGGGCAGAGCGTGACTGCGGCTCAATACATGCTTAGCGTGAGCTCGCTGACATCACGGGGTATGGGTACTCGCGTATCACACCCATATTAACCTGCGGTTCCGGTAATCTGCGCGGCGCTCCCGGTTCCCTCCCGGCGGCTTCCGGATATGGGGCGCGCCCTCCCGGCGAGAATCATGGCAACCGAAGCCGGAGCGCCACATCGCAACCAACGCAACGCAGCTCGAAGGCAACGGGCGGATGGCCACCGCGACTTACCGAGACTCTGGGAGAAAGGACACATCATGAATTGGGGTTGGTATTCATACGACATGGATGCAGACGAAAACGATTACGAGTCCGGTGCTGATTCGTACCCTACCAATGATGGCGACACCGATTACTGCGCCAAGACAGTCGTCTATGGCAACGGAACAGTTGCCCACTTCGAGGGGATCGACGGCGACTTTGAGACCGGTCACACCCATGAGGTCTACAGCGATTTGGACAGCTACATGTACGGGGGCGAGCCCACGTGGTCTCGCGACGCCGACGATCCCGAAAGCTACGGTCGCGATTGGACGGAGCGCTAGCGCGAATACCCATGCCATCGCAGGTAAAGCGATGGCGCCCCTCACGCCGCGGCGGGCAGTCGATGCCATGTCCGTCGCCGCACATCTTCTTGACGAACAGGGGGCCGGGCTTGCCCGGAGAAGAGGCCCCGGCCCTCCGTTCATGTTGTCTATCCCCATGAAGCAATTTGTGTCATTGCACCTCGTGTGCAGAAAGGAGCACCCCCATGTTCAACAACACTGTGCGCGACGCCGGGCTCGCCCGCGCGAACGGTACGACCGTCCTTGATACGTCTACGAGCCGCAACGTGCTCGACGTTATCTTGCTGTTCGATGTTTCGGTCTCTGAGGACGAGCGCGCCGCCGGGCCGGACAGCCCGCGCCGCATCGATTTGCTCAGCGATGCTGCTCGCACGATCGTTGAGACAATCGCAAAGGAAGATGACGTGAACGAACAGGTGCGCATCTGTCTGATGACGTTCAGCGAGACCATCAAAGTCTACGTGAACGGCAAACCCGTCACGGTAGATGATGCGACGTACGAGGAGTTCCTCAAGGCGTACCGGAACGACCCGGGTGCCAACCACGGCAAGATGCGCGCCACGGCGCAGACGTACTTCTGCCGCCCGCGTGACGTGGTGCTGCCCGTCTTTGCGACCGAGGGCGGTACGGATCTCAATCGCGCGGAACAGTTTGCCCTTGCTGTCGAGAGCGTGCACGTGAACGGTGACTACGAACTCAACCAGGAGCACTACCAGAGCATCGTCGCCATCGTGAGCGATTTTGAGGCGATTGTGACCCCCGAGGTGGCCAAGGACGCCGCCAAGCGCGATGACGGACAGCTCGTGATCTGGGGTTTCTCGACCATCCCCGTCAACCCGAAGGACCCAAACTTCCGTCGCCCGTGGCCCTATTGGTGCCCGCAGGAAGCGATTCCGAATCCCGACCGCTTCCTTGCGGTGAAGACCAGCAACGACCTTGAAGACGGATACCAGCAGTTCGCGAATCTCGCTGCGTGCGCGATCCGTGTGCGCACGCAGACGAGCCCGGGAGAGAAACCCGTGGTCGAGCCCGAGATGGATCCCCTCCAGGATCCCGACAACAAGCTGATCGTCCCCAAGCTCGACAGCTTCTTCTAGAGAGACGTCGAAATAGCATGCTGAGCCCCGCCCCCCGTGCCGCGCCGCGACGGGGCGGGCGGGGCGGATGAAGGGAAGGGGATATGATCAAGCGCTTTTGGTATTGCGCACGGGGGATCGACCACGTGCGAACTAACGATCCCTGCCAGGATGCGTACCTCTCGGTACGGCACGGCAAAAATATGGTATTTGGCATAGGAGACGGTCCAGGAAGCCGTCCGCACTCAGAGCGGGGATCGCGCCGCGCGGTTGCCTCGGCGGTTCTGTACACGGCAAACCATCTGAGCGATGACCTCGCTCCGCGCGACGTGGAGGAGGTGCTGCGCAGGGCGTTTCTGGTGTCGTATCACGAGGTCTGCGAACTTGCGCGCCAAGCGGGCGAGGACGTGTCGGAGCTCGATACGACGCTCTGCCTGGGCGTATGGGACGGCAACCGTCTGAGCTTTGGACAGGCGGGCGATTCGGGCATGGTGGCCGCGCTCGCGGACGGCACCTACGTGGCGGTTACGCGGCAGCAGCGCACGGCGGATGGCTATTTGATCCCCTTGCGCTTTGGGCCGGATACGTGGGAGTTCGGTACGGTCGAGGCCGATGTCGCCGCAGTGCTCGTGGCGACGGACGGCCTTCTGGAGCGCGTATGCCCGCGGTTGCTGGCCGATACCGACAAGCCGGTGTATGTGCCGCTCGCGCAGATCCTTATGCATCACACCGAGAAGGACGTGGAGGAGCTTCGCACGGCGCGGCACGCGTGGCGGGCGTTTGTGCGGGAGGATCCCCGCATGCACACGACGGACGATGCCACGATGCTGGTGTTCTTTGATCCGGAGCACCCGCCCGCGCTCAGGGACGAGTCGTATTACGAGGAACCCGATTGGGAGACGCTCCGCCGGGAGCTGCGGGAGCGTGTCATGCGGCGGTGGATGGGCGAAGCGGTGGCTGCGCCAGCGAGGGACGAGCCGGATGCAGCGGGTACGGCGCGTGCACTGCCGGACGACCCCGGTGCGGCGTTGGCGGACGAGTCGGGCGTGGTGCCCACGGCGGAGAAAGCGAGCGCCGCCCTGTGCGCTCCCACGTCTGCGCCCCGTTGCGCGCAGGATGCCGAGAAAGATTCCGCAGAGGCGCGGTAGAAGGAGGTGCACGATGCGGGTAGTGACCGTTGCGGGCCAGCGCCTGACACTCGAGGACGAGCCGTTTGCCCAAGGCAGCGAAGGCACGCTCCACGATATCCGCGGCAAGGCGGACTACGTGGCAAAGCTCTTTCCCAGCGCGCGGTTGGCGGCAACGCGCGAACCCAAGCTCAAGGCCCTGTGCCGTCTGCCCGAGATGTGCTCTCTGCCACCGAATCTCTGCTGGCCGCTCAACCTGCTCTATGACGAGCAAGGTATGTTCCGGGGCTTTGTTATGAAGCGCCTGGGGCAGCATATGACACTCAACAAGCTCTTTGAGTACCCGCAGAGCAAGGCTATGATCAACCAACGGGTTGCCGCGCTCATCTCGCTGGCCAACACGCTCGGTCGCATGCACCTGTGCGGCGTTGCCATGGGCGATCCGGGGCCGCAGAACATCCCCGTCCTCGCCGATTGCACCGTGCAGCTCATCGACGTGGATTCGTTTGCGGTCAAGATGCCCGACGGCGTGACGTACCCCTGCCTCGGCTGCACGCCGGAGTATGTGGCACCGGAGCTGCTGCGTGCCGCCAAGGGCATGAGCTATGCGCAGACGGGCATTCCCTTCGACGCGTGGACGGACTGCTACGCGCTCGGCGTGCTTGTCTACCGCGCGCTGTTCTTGGGAAAGCATCCCTCGTCCTACGCGTTGCAGCCGGGGGCGTCGGGCGCGGATGTCATGCCGCCGTTGCGCGAGCGTGAGGAGCGCGGGTGGGTTGCCGCGTTTGTGCCGCGTCCTCAGCTGTGTTTCCCGGCCGGCGAGCCTTCGATGGACGCGTTTCCGCCGTATCTAGTCGAGGCATTCCGTCGCACGTTCGTGGACGGCTATGCGGATCCACACCGGCGCACGACGGCTTTCGAGTGGCAGGAGATTCTCACACGCTACCTCGGTGAGCTTGTCGATTGTCCTGTGGATGAGCGGCACGCTCATTGGCGGGGTGCGACCGAGTGCCCTTATTGTGCGGCCGAGGAGCGCAGCCGCGCGCTCACGAATGCGATGCGCGCGCAAGCGGGGCTTCCGCCCCTGCAGGCGCCGCACACGCGCAAACAGCAAGGTCGCCGGGCGCGGAAGGGCGCACAGCGGGTGAGCGGCACGTCTGGCGGCGGGAGTTCGGGCGGTGCGAGGGGAGGCGGCGCAAAGACGACGAGTGCTCAGGCTGCGGTCTCAGGGGCTGCCAGCTCTGCGACGGGGTCGCGCGCGGCTTCGGCCACCTCGGCCGCTGGAGGTGCGGCGCGCACGGCGGCGAGCGTTGCGGCACCGTCGCTGAACGTCGCGGCGCGCGGCGGCTCCGGTGCCTTGTCTGCGGCAGCCGCCGCGGGTAAGGGCCGTGGGTTGCAGACGCGCGCGATCAACGCGTTCAACCGGGTGCCCGTACGCTGGGCGCGGTGGCTCTGCGTGGCAGCGTCGTACCTCACGATCTACTTCGTCCAGCCCACGAGCGTGTTCCAGAACTTCGTGTACTTCTGCGTGGGCATGTGCTCGGACGTCGAGCTCCTCGTGACGGGGCTCGCGGGCTTCATCGCGGGGTGGAAGACGGCGAAGTCAGACGCGCGCACAAACAAGCCCATCGCGTACCGGTTCTTCGACGCGGTGGCGGCGACGCTCATCGCCATGGTGGTCGCGACGCTTGTGGGCGCAGTGCTCTGCCTGCTCATCGGCGACACGGCGCCGTTCGGTGGGCTGTTCAAGAGCACGTATGAGTATCAAGGCGCGGCACGGGCGTTGTGGCTCGGCCGTTGAGATGGAGGAACCGGCCGCCTGCCGCCTTCGGGGTGCAGGGATGCGGCCGATGAAGGAGGAAACGATGGCAACGTATGAGATTTCGGCAGATTCGATCAAGCGAGCGTTTGGTCGCCTCGCGCGTACGACGGACGCGGCGGTGCGCGGTGCGGTAGACGCGGTGCGCAAGCTGGAGGGGGAGGCGACCGCAGGGCAGGCGGCGAGCGATGCGCAGGCGATGGGTATGGGACAGGCCCCGGGCGAGGCGAGCGCGCAGGTGGCGGACGCGCAGGTACCAAGCGCGCCGGTGAGCGCCGTTCCCGATCCCGAGCCCACGACCCGCGAAGCGCCTGTTGCGACGGCCACCCCGGTCGAGCCCGCGGCGAGCCCCAAGCCCGCCGCCTCGCCCGCCCCGCGCCCGCTCGCGGAGTACGCCCATCAGGGTTGCTGCACGTTCGAGCGCGACCGCCTGAGCGCATCTGCGCGCCGCGCGTACCAGGCCATCCTTGACGGGGTGCTCGCCTATCGCCCGCGCATCCAGCTCTTCGGCGTGACGGAGGCGGAGATCGACGATGCCTACGAGGCCATGCGCCGCAGCACCCCCGAGGTGTTCTGGCTCGACGGCTACGGCTTGCAATGCGTCTCGCAGATGGGGCGCATCTGGGAGCTTGAGCCGAGCTACCGCATCGACCGCGACGAGGCCGCGCGTCTGCTTGCCGAGATGGAGGAGCGGTCGCGCCCACTCATCGACGCCCTCGCCCAGCTTCCCGCGCCCGAGCAACGCGTGCAGGCGGCGCACAACGCGCTCATCCTGAACGCGGTGTATAGCGACACGGGCGATCCGTTCGAGTACACGGCCGTCGGCGCGCTCGTGCGAGGCAAGGCGGTGTGCAGCGGCTTCGCGTACGCCTTCAAGTACCTCATGGATCGCCTGGAGGTGCCCTGCCTCGTGGTGCGCGGTACGGCGGCGAGCGCCCCGAGCTGGGACGACCCCGAGCGGCACTCGTGGAACCTCGTTGAGCTGGACGGGCGCTGGACGCACGTAGATGTGACGTACGACCTGGGTTTCTCGCGCGCCAAGCGCTACCCGCACCTTGCCTACCTGGGCGTTTCGGACGAGGAGATCGCGCCCACGCACAGGTGGGAGCGTGACGCCCTCCCGGCGGCGACGCTTTCGCTCGGGTGCTATCGTCGCCGCGGACGCTGTGTGAGCGGGTGGGACGAGCTCGCGGGGCTCTTCGACCTCACGCTCGCGCGCGATCGCCGTTGCGCGTTCCAGCTGGACGAGCGCCTCGCGCGTTCCGGCATCGAGCCGGGCGCACCGATCGAGCCCGAGGTCATTGCCCAGAAGATCTACGACGTCGCGGGCGCGTCGATCCGGGGTTCGATTACCGAGCCGGTCACGCTCGCGCTCATCCGCGACGACGTGATGCACGTGTACGAGGTGACGGTGGAGTAGGGGCAGGCGACGGGGAGGCGCGGGCTACAGCGCCTCCCCGTCGCCGATGGCGCGCAGCACGAGAGCGGCGTTGTCGCAGGCGGGCGCGGGCGCGTGGAGCAGCTCACGCAGGTAGCCGACGTGCTCGGCAGCCGTTTCGGCGTCAAGCGGATGCACGAACTCGTACGATTCCGGCCATGTGCCGTTGCAGCCCGCCCACCATTCCCACGCCTCGGGCGGAACCCCGTCTGTGCGGAGGTTGTAACGCAGCGATGCGCGTACCACGGCGTCGACGTACGGCTCGGATGCCGCGCGCTGCCAGAGTGCCGTGTCTTCTTGAACTGCTGTTTCGCGCAGGGTGTCGGGGTCGAGGCGGATGCCGTATGCCGCGAGCATGTTGCCCAGAATCCGACGCCTCGCGACCTTGCCGCCGGCGAAGACACCGCTGGCTGGGATGGCGAGGAGGAGCAGGATGAGGCTATCGAGCGCCTCGTGCACCAAGTAGGCGCAGCGCTGTTCGACGAGGTTCGCGAACACCGCGAAGATGAAGTTCTCCCAGGCGTCCGGCGGCAGGCACCCGGCGTACGAGAAGAGCAGGTCGGCCAGGCTATCGCGGTCGCTCCGCCGCAGGGTGGACGCTGCCTCATGGGCGAGAAAGCTCAAACCCAGCCGCTCGGCGGTGAGGTGGAGCGTCTCCGAGCCGGTGCTCGGATCCACCTCGAGGACGAACATGCTCGGTAGCAGCGGGTTTTCCAGCATGATGTTCAGCAGGTTCCGCATGCTCGGCTTCCACGTGTCCGGGTTGAAGAAGAGCTCCCGCGCGACCTCATGCTCCGCGACGGGTTCGGCGCCGTTGCTCGCGATGAAATTGAGGAAACGGTCGCCGATGAGCTCGTGCATCCGCGCGACATCGACGAGCGACGCTCCGCGGTCGCCGTCGCGCAAGAGGGAGTACCCCGGTTCGAGGAAACCGCGCGCCATGAGGTAGGCGCGCAGCACGCGCTCGATGTCGACGACTGCCCGCTCGGGTATGCGCTCGCGCAGATTGCGGCAGAGCTCCTCGATGTCCCGGGGTTCCTCCCCATCGCGCTGCATGGCGACGAGAGCGCACGCGATATCGAATGATGCGATGTTGCGGGGGATAGCATTGGCGTGCTCCGATGCCAACGCGTCTTGCCCGCTCGAGTTCGCTGCTTGGGGCAGCGTCATCCCGAGGCGGTCGAGCGCCGCGCACATGCGCTGGAAACGCCCACGTGCGCGCTCCACCACAGCGTGCGGGCTATCGTGTGGCGCACACCATCGCTCCCAGGCGAGCAGGAACATGTGGAGCTGTTCAGGCGCGGAGGACGCATCGATGCAGACGCGCTTGTCAAGGGTGCTTTCGGAAAAAGGCAGGTGCTCGAAGGCATGATCGCCTGTGATGGTGATGATGACGAGCTGATCCACGAGGTGCAGGTGTGTGCTCGCGTGAGCGAATAACCCCAGGTATTTGAGGCGGTCGCGCACGTTTCCGTCCAGAAAGCCTGTGCCGTCGAGCACGAGCACGTTCGGGAAGGCGAGCATCTCCGCTTGGCTGGTGGGCGGGCTCGCGGGGGTGCGCGGTGCCTGCGCGGGGCGTACGTTGCGGGCGTCCAGGTAGGGGAGCGACTGCGCCATGAGCTCGGTGATGGACAGGAGGGAGCCCGCTTCCGAGGTGGATGACCAAGGCGGCAGCTCGCGCATGTTGAGGTAGCCGACGGTCGGGTGCTTCTTGTCCGTGAAGGAGGTACCGAAGAAGTTCCGCCGTTGGGCGGGGGTGTGCCCAAGCAGGCTCGCGATGAGCGACGCGCGGAAGATGCTTGCAGGCAAGCCCTCGCGCACGGTGATGTTCACGCTGCGGAAGGGGACGCCGTGCAGTTGGCCATAATTCGGTGTCGGACACTTTTTTATCACCGACAGGGGGAAGCAAGAGGCGGCGAGCCAGTCGAGGCGGTTCGCGCGCGGGCTCCATACGCTGCGCATGAGCGGTGGCGTCTGCTCGATGCGCCGCCGCAGCTGGGAGTGATATGTCGGCCAGCTCCACGCCATGGGCTATGCCGAGAGGTCTGTAAGGCGCGCTTCCCACAGCTCGACCTCGGGTGCGCGCGGGCATGGGCGGCCGAAGTCGAAGCGCCGGGCAGCGCGGAGCATGCGCACGGCGAAATCGTGCTCGCATTGCAACTCGCTCACGTCGAAGAGCACCGTATTGCAGAGGGAGCGGTAGATGACGCTTTGCATGCTTTGGTAGCGTGGGTTGCGTGCGGAGAGGATGAGCAGCAGGGCGTAGGCAGGCGCGGGATCGGGTGAGGCAGTAGGGTCGGCGCGCGTCGTGGCTTCAGCGGCCACCGTTCGGACACCGGCGTTTAGCAGGGAGCCGATCTGCTGGCCGATTTTCTGGGAGAGCTCGTCCGTCTTCTGCGCGGCATACGATCCGAGGGAGGCGAGGACGTGGCGGGCGGCGAAGAGCGCGCGCATGAGCGGAGATTCGAACGAGACGCAGCCCTCGTGCACGGCGAGCACGCCGCGCCGCGTGACCATGCGATCGATGACATCCGCCTGTTTCGTGTTGTCGTCCGTCGTGCCGCCGCGAGCCTCGTCTTCGTATGTCGCATAGGTGCTCACGAACGTCTGCACGGGCAAGCCGTCGCCCGTCTGCGTTTGCGCGGGGTCGGTGAGGATACCGCACGTAAGCTCGAAGGCGATGCGCTCGAGCACCTGCTCGTCGTAGCCGTAGAGGTCTTGATTGGGGAGTTTGGGCAGGAGGGCGGCGAGCTCGTCGAGCACGGCGAAGGCCGTCGTCCCGTTGCGGGGGCTCGTGCGCAGGAGTGCTCGCACGAGCGCGGTGAGGACGAGCGGGTTCGCAACGATGTCTCCGAAGCCGGGTGTTTCGGCGATGGCATCGAAGCCCAGCGGAGATGCGAGGTCATCCGTGTCGTCTGACGTGCTGCCGGGTTCGGCAAAGGCTTCGACCAGGCGACCGAAGAGTGCGCGCTGCCGTGGAAGGTCGAAGGGTTCGAGCGCTACGATGGTGCCACGCACGAGCTGTTCGACCAGGGTCTCGCTCTCACCTTCGAGCGGGCGGCTCGTCACGATGAGGTGGCGGATGCGGTAGGCATTCACCAGAGCGGTGAGCTGCTCGATGTAGCGCCTGCGCACCTCAAGTGGCACTTCGTCTATGGAGTCCACGATGACGAGCGCGTCGCGCGATTTCAAGAGCTCGATAAAGAGGCCGCGCGCTTCGGTTTCGTCATCTGCCGCCGCGGCGCGGAACGGGTCTTTGAGGGTGTCGGGGAGCTGGCGGTAAAGGAGGTGCGCGAACGCGTCGGCATCGAGCGGCGGGGCGTCTTTTACCAACGCTTCGAAGCCACTGCCTGCAAGGTCTGCCTCCGGCTGCGCGATGAGCACCGGCGTCCAGTCCATGAGGGGCACGCCGCGCACGTCGCCGGCGATGAGCGAGAAGAGCGTCGCATCACCCGCGGTGCGCGCTTGTGCGATTCCGGCAGCGAGGCCTTTCACGTAGGTGGTCTTGCCCATGCCCGACCCCGCCTGGATAAGCAGGCGCGCGGTGCCGCGGCGCTCGTCTTCCTCGGCGAGGTATGCGAGGATGGCCGCGGGGTTCGCCGCGGTGCTGAGGTCGCTGCGCGCCCCCGGGCCGCGCCGCCGGCCTGTGCCGCTCAGGGACTGTTGCATATGGAAGGCGGGCGGAACGTAGAGCTCCTCATATGAGGCCTGGTCGCCCGCAGTGCCACGCATGTCGAGCATCTCGCTCCAAGCAGCGACGCCCGCCAGGTAATGCTGCGCTCGGGATGCCGTCGCGCGCGCCGTGCCGCCCGAGAGCTCGTCAAGATGGTCGGCGAGCGCCCTGCCCGCGGCATGCGCGCGTCCGAGCAGCAGGCGCACGAGAGCGCACGTCACGACGGCGGCGTATCCGCACGGGGTGCTCGGCCAGGAATAGACCGTCGCGAGCTCGGTGCGCTCCTCAGGCTCGAGCAGCGGCGCACCGGTGCCGGGCTTGTCATGTGCGCCTCGTACCTCGGCCGCGAGCAGGGAGCGGCGCAACTCGTCGCATATCTGCCCGGTGTTCAAGCGCCGTTCGCCCAGCCGCTTCTCCACCTCGCATGCGATGGCGAAGGGCAGGCACACGGCGAAGTCGAGCGCGAGGCGGAGTCCCGTGCGCATGCCGTCGCCCGTGCTCGTCTGGCTTCCGAGCTGCCGGGTGTCGAAGAGCGTGTCCAGACGGTTCTCCTTGTATTGCCGGTGCCAGAAGTACTCCTCGTTGAAGTGGGCGTTCTTCCAGTCGGCTACATTCGAGTAGCGTCCGAGGAACGCGAGGCGCTTCTCGATGAGATTATCTGCTGTGGTCGCCTGGGCAAGCAGCTCGCGCGTCTCGGAGGAGTCGCGGTAGCCGTCGAGGTCGGTCGCGTCGAGCGTGATGCCGCCGAAGGGGCGCGACCGCAGGATGAGCTCGCCATTGGGGCCGATGCCGCGCTGACAGAATTGGTCGGTGAGCTGTGGGCGCTTTTTGGCGTCGAGGCCATCGAGCTGGCGCAGGCCGTAGAACCACAGCCCTTTGGCGTAGTCGCCGAACGAGGCGTAAGGCTGCTCGGGGATGCGCGCGTCGCGCGTGGTGGAGAGCAGGCGGCAGAGTTCGTCGAAGAGGTCGCGCGGGAGGAGCTGTGCCAGGCCGGGCGCGGGGGCATCGGGCGTGGGGTCGCCTGAGGGCTCGGGGTCGGCCGTGGCATTCGGGTCGTGCTCGGCCGCTTCGGTCGCCTCGCCCCAGAAGTAGGCGTCGAGCGCGCCCCGGTGGTAGTCGTCCCACGCATGGTAGGCCTTGTAGGCATGCCGCCTCGCGGGCTCATCGGGGTTGGGCGGGAAGCTCGCCCCGACATGCGTCTCGATCCACTTGGAGAGCTGCGGCGCCGTCGCCCGCTCGATGACGCCGTGCTCGATGAGCGGCTGCCACAGGGCTTCCATCAGCGCGAACGCTTGTTGGTACACGTCGGGCATCGCGGCCTCCTCTCCTCTGCCTGCACCTGCATTATAGCCGTATACCTGCGCTTCCGGTGTTGCGTCGCGCGCTCCCGGCTCGCTCCCGGCACGTGAGGCGCCCCCGCGCCGCGACCCGCGGGTACCTTGGCACCAGCGGCGCGCGGTGCGCCGCACACGTGGAAGGCAAACGACAGGAAGGAGCGCATCATGGCTCATCGGGGAGGTCGCGATCGCTCGGAGCGTTCGATGCTCGAGCGGCTGTGCAAGGCGGCGCTGGGGGAGTACCCCGAGCACATCTACATCGATATCGAGACGTATTTCGATCCCGAGGAGTTCGGTTGGGAGGACATCATGCCCAAGAAGGGTTCCACGACCGCGGAGCATATGCTCGCCGGTACCGGCAAGCGCTACCTCACGCTCGCGAGTCCGGAGTACTGGATTATGGAGGCCGGCTGGGTGGCAGCGCTCGGCTGCGCATGGGCGACGGTCTGCACGCTTGCGTGGCACGGGTTCTTCTTCCAGCGGCTGCTCGAGAGCGTCGTGCCCGGCGACGAGTGCCTGCTCGTCATCTGCCAAGCCATCGGGTTCATGGCGGGCGGGTTGGTGGCGGCAAACCAGTGGACGCGCCCCTTGCAGCATGCGCTTCCGCGCGTCGTCCTTGCGGCGGCCGTGGGGTTCGCTGTGGCGGTGCTCGTCGTGACGGGGTTACTTGCGTACCACATCGCGATGCTCTCGCCGTTGGGCTATCCCATGGCGTGGGACGGGTTCTTGCGGTGGTAAATGACTTGGTTGAGGTTTTGTTCACGAACCGTTGGGAGGGTTCGATATGGCGGTGAAGCCTGATGTGCGGGCGCTGACGCTCGATGACTATGGCGGCGATCGCACGGTGCGCGCGGCGTTGAGCGCGCGGCTCGACCGGTGTCTCGAGAACATTGCGATGCTCGGGCGCGTGCTCGGCATGATGGAGATTGCCTTGCAAGGCAGGGGTGATGTCGGGCTCGCCTATATCGAGGGGTGCATGGCGCGCGAGCGCGCGCTTGCTGCCGAGGTGCGCGCGGACGCCGCGTTCTTGGCGGAGCTGCTCATCGCGACGCTGCGGGCGCGCGGGGACGAGCGGCTCACCTTCTGGACGATGCACCTGCGGGGCATCAGGGGAGTGCGTGCGCAGGATGCCGCGGTGCGCTCCGTCATGGACGATGCGCGCGACCTTGCGCGCTTCGCTGAGGTCGGGCAGGTTGTCGAGCGACTCGCTGCCGACCGCTCCGCGCTCGCGTTGCCCTCGTTCGACCTCATCGTGGATGCGGATGACGTGGATATGGACACGGTGCCCGAGCGCTGCCGCACGTGGTTTCCGGCGCCGGCGATGCGGTCGCGCTCGGATGCCCTGCGGCTCATCCAGCTCGTGATGGGCGCGGGATTCAGCAGCTCCGACGGTGCCGCACAGGAGCTGCGCGCCGCATGGAACGAGGGGCTTCCCGAGATCGAGCTCGCCGGGGGCGAGACTGCGGTGCTCCTGCCGTCGAAGCTGCGCGAGTTGTATACCGGACCGCGTGAGGAGGCGTGGTGCCGGACGCGGGCGCGGCTGGCCGATGCGCCGCGGGAGCGCGGGCTCGCGGCGGCGGACGCGTATCGCTTCGCGCCGCCCGAGGGCGATCGGGCGCGCTATGCGGTGCTGACGGGCACGTTTACGGGAGCGCCCGAGATCGCTGCCGGCGCGGAGGGCGTGCGCGTCGACCTTGCGGCGTGCTCGGGGGCCGAGGAGCCCTATGCGTTCCTCATGCCGGATCTCTACGGCGAGCCCGCTGTTGCGATCGTGCCGGCGACGCGCATGTGGACGAAGCTGCGCGATGTGTGCGAGATCACCGATGTGGACATGTCGGGGCGGATCGGCGCGCTCCTTTCCGCAGAGTATGTCTCCTGCGAGCAGGGGTGGGTGCTCGTGCCGTGCTCGGTGCTTGAGGCGGCGGGCATCCCTGCGGATACGCGCTCGTTCACGCTTGTCGGAGAGGGTACGTGTTTCGAGCTGTGGCCGACGGATGATTGGGACGCGCGCCGCACCCTTTATGTCGATGACCTCGCCGCGCTGTTCGAGGATTGATGGGACGGGGGCGCCGCTGTAGTGGGTGGGGTCTTCTTGATCGAGGCCGAAGGTTCCCGCGAAACCTTCCATCCCGCCGCGGAGGCGCCTCCCGATTCCCAAAGTG
>CAPI01000011.1 GCA_000333815.1 [Collinsella] massiliensis | reverse complement strand
GGAAGTATCAGGGCGGTGCGCGCCAACGAAAGTGCAGGTAACAGCGCCGCGACTTTGCCGGCTACTCTGCTACCCCCGCATAAACCGCTCGTTTCGCGCCATTTGGTATTCCGCTGGCGCGAGGAGGCCCATACCCCCTCCCTCAATTTGACGAAATTATAAATAACGTCAGCAAAATGACGAATCATGTTAGGATGATGCGCCGCTGCATCACGGCTGGCAGGCGCGCGGGCGCGTGTTCCGGCCACGAGCAGCGAAGGTGCACGTCGAATCTGAGGGGGAATCAATGTCCGAAGAGAATACGTCTGGAACGGGTGCCACTGGCGGCGCCAAGCGTCCCGGCCGCGCGCGGCGCATCGTCGTCCGCGTCATCATCGCGCTCGTGGCGCTCGTCGTGATCGCGGTTGCCGGCCTCGCGTTCATGTTCCGCAACGAGATCGCCACCGTCGCCTCGATCAAGAAGGTGAACGACTACCCGTTCTACACCATGACCTACCAGGGAGATTACGGCATCGATGAGTTCCTGGAGCAGGGCGGCGCCTCGAATGACGCCGAGCTCATCGACTTCGTGGTCCAGCACCTCATGAAGGGCCTGCCCGTCACCATCGAGTTGCCCGATCTCGCGTGCTCCACGTTCAACGCCGTGACGCCGGAGGGCGACGACATCTTCGGCCGCAACTTCGACCTCACGTATTCGCCGAGCATGCTCGTGCGCACCGATCCCGACAACGGCTACGCGAGCATCTCGATGGTGAACCTGGGCTTCCTCGGCTACGGCGAGGAGAAGCTGCCCGATTCGCCCACCTCGAGCATCACGGCGCTCGCCGCGCCCTACGCCCCGCTCGACGGAGTGAACGAGAAGGGGCTCGCCGTGGGCGTGCTGCTCATCGACACCGACCCCACGGATCAGCAGACCAACAAGGTTGACATCACCACCACGACGGCCATCCGCCTCATGCTCGACAAGTGCGCCACGGTGGACGAGGCGCTCGAGCTGCTCGGGCAGTATGACATGCACTCGAGTGCGAACAGCTGCTACCACTTCCAGATCGCCGACGCGAGCGGCCGTACCGTGGTGGTGGAGTACATCGACGACGAGCTCTCGGTGCTCGAGGCCGATGACGCTACGACCGCGGGCACCCCCGCCGAGGGCCAGACGTATATGGCGGCGACGAACTTCCTGCTCACGCCTGGCGACTACGACTTCGGCGGCGGCCAGGACCGCTACGAGATCGTGATGAGCGGCCTCACTGCGGCCGACGGCGTGCTCAGCGAGGAGGACGCCATGGGGCTGCTGGCCGCCTGCGCGCAGGAGCCGCACACCAACAGTCGCGGCGAGGAGAGCGCGACGCAGTGGTCCGTGGTGTATAACCTGGACGATTGCACGGCGACCATCGCCACCGGCATGGATTACGAGAACACGTATACGGTGAGCCTCGCCGAGTAGCGCGGCTGCCCGGTAGGTTTTTGGCATCGCATTGCTTGGAGGCGCCCGGCATTTGGTCGGGCGCCTTTTTACATCGCTGCGCCAGCCCACTGCTTGTTCCACGTTCGACGCACTGATATGATATATGCATGCAAAACGCATGCAAGGAGGAAGCTATGCCAGCGCTACAGGTGCGGGATTTCCCACCGGAGGTATACGAGGAGCTCAAGGCGTGTGCCGACGAGGAGCATCGCAGCATCTCGCAGCAGGCGCTCGTCGCGATCGAGGATTTCCTGGCGCGCCGCAAGCGCGAGAAGGAGGTGCAGGCGGTGGTCGATGCAGGGATTCCTCCCATCCCGCGCCCCTGGGAGCCGGGATATCGCGAGTGGTGTCGGAGCCGGGCGGCAGCCGAGGCGCGGCTCGAGCGTCGGCGCGAGGTGTTCGAGCGCATCGACGAGCGCGAGCCGTTTTCCGTCCCCGACGGCTTTCCGTCCGTGGTCGATATTGTGCGCGAGATGAGGGACGAGCGATGAAGATGGTGATCGATTGCAGCGCCGCCGTCGAGATGGCGCGTCATACCGAGAAGGGAGACGAGCTCAGGTCGCTTCTCGCAATGCACGGTTCTTCGCGCGTCGTCGCGCCCGATCTCATATTCGCCGAGGTGGGGAGCGCCATGACGAAATACGTTCGAGCTGAGCTTACCAATGAGGCTGAAGCTCGCGCGATCATTGCCGATGCGCTTGACCTCGTGGACGAGTTTACCGATGTGGAAGCCCTGTACGAGGAAGCGTTCTCGGAATCGCTGCGTCTCAACCACTCGATCTACGACATGTTTTATTTCGTGCTCGCCCGCCGGAACGGGGCGACGCTGCTCACGCTTGACAAGGGGCTGAACGCGCTCTGCGAGCGTGAGGGGGTCAGCTGCATCCATACGGTGCGCATACCCGATGGCTTGATCGAGGAAGTTGCCGAGGCCATGAGGGGCCAGACGGCATCTGCGGGCAAGGGCACCCGGGGCGACGAGTCCCAGAGCGAGGATGCCCGGGGCGGCAGCGTGTAGCGCGAGCACGGCGGAGCGGTGGCACCTGCGGCAAAGACATGCTGCGCGGAGGGGACGCCTGTGCTATCATTTCGACCAACGCGTTGACGGAGAGGGTTGCGCCCGCCGCGTCGCCGCACAGAGAGGGAGGGTCACCGGCTGAAAGCCTTCCTGCGGGGGCAAGGACGCAGCGTTCACTCCCGAGCAGCGACCTGAACGGCCGTGCACCAGCCGGTTTTCGGCAGCGCGCGCAAGCTGAGTAGGGAAGCCGCCAGCCCGAGCGAGAACGGGCAAAAGCGGGCATGCCGGGCAGACATCCGGCAGCCAATCAAGGTGGTACCGCGGTAACTATGCCGTCCTTGGGTTCGTCCCAGGGACGGTTTTTTGTTCTATCGGGAAACGCGCGTGCCCCTGGCGCGCGAAGCGATGAGGAAGAGGGAGTTCATGGGCTTGATAGAAGAGCTCGACGCGCTCGAGGCGCGTGCGAAAGACATGATCGCCGCGGCAAACGACGCGGCGGCGCTCGAGGCGGCGCGCGTGGCGCTGCTCGGCAAGAAGGGCGAGATCACGCAGGTCATGCACATGATGGGCAAGGTCGCGCCGGAGGAGCGCCCGGTGCTGGGCAAGCGCGCGAACGAGCTGCGCCGCATGGCGGAGTCGCTCATCGAGCACGCGCAGGGCGACCTCAAGCGCCAGGCCATGCAGCAGCTCATGGCCACCGAGGCCGTCGACGTGACGCTGCCCGGCGCGCACCCCACGATCGGCCACGCGCACCTCATCAACCAGATCAAGGAAGAGATCGAGGACGTGTTCTGCGGGATCGGCTACACCGTGGAGGCCGGCCCCGAGGTCGAGACCTCGTGGTACAACTTCACCGCGCTCAACGCCCCGATGGACCATCCGAGCCGCTCCGCGCGCGACACGTTCTACGTGGTGGACAACGCGCCCGGCAGCGTGCCGCACCCGGAGGAGCACGCGCACGGCGAGTCCGACGTGCTGCTGCGCACGCAGACCTCGGGCACGCAGATCCACATCATGGAGCACCAGAAGCCGCCCATCTACGCGATCGTCCCGGGCACGGTGTACCGCCCCGACACGGCCGACGCCTGCCACCTGCCGCAGTTCAACCAGGTCGAGGGCCTCGTGGTGGACGAGGGCATCACCTTCGGCGACCTCAAGGGCACGCTCGACTACTTCGCCAAGGCCATGTTCGGCCCGGAGCGCAAGACGCGTTACCGTCCGCACTTCTTCCCCTTCACCGAGCCGAGCTGCGAGCTCGACGTGTCGTGCCACGCGTGCGGCGGCAAGGGCTGCAGCTTCTGCAAGCACAGCGGCTGGATCGAGATCCTGGGCTGCGGCATGATCGACCCCAACGTCCTCGTGAACTGCGGCGTCGACCCGGAGCGCTACACCGGTTTCGCGTTCGGCATCGGCGTCGAGCGCGTCGCGGCGCTTCGCTACGACCTGCCCGACCTGCGCACGCTCATGACCGGCGACATGCGCTTCCTGAACCAGTTCTAATGTAGAAAAACCCCTGGGGTACTGTTGCATGCAGCATAGTTGAGAAGGACGATGAGATGAAAGTATCGTATAACTGGCTGAAGACGCTCATCGACGTGCCGGAGCCGCCGGAGGAGCTCTCCGCCGAGCTCATCCGCACCGGCACGGAGGTCGAGTCGATCGATACCGTGGGCGAGGCGTTCGACCACGTGGTCACGGCGCAGGTGGTCTCGAAGGAGCCGCACCCCGACTCCGACCACATGTGGGTGTGCAAGGTGGACGTGGGCCGCTGCAACCTGGGCGAGGACGGCGAGCCCGAGCCGCTCACCATCGTGTGCGGCGCGCAGAACTTCGAGCAGGGCGACCACATCGTCACGGCGCTCGTGGGCGCGGAGCTGCCCGGCGGCGTCAAGATCAAGAAGAGCAAGCTCCGCGGCGTCGTGAGCTGCGGCATGAACTGCTCGGCGCGCGAGCTGGGGCTCTCCGGCGACCACTCCGGCATCATGATCCTGCCCGAGGACGCTCCCGTGGGCGTGCCGTTCGCCGAGTACCACGGCAGCTCGGACACCGTGCTCGACTGCGAGATCACGCCGAACCGCCCGGATTGCCTGTCCATGGTGGGCATCGCGCGCGAGGTGGGCGCCATCTTCGACCGCGACACGCACATCGAGCTCCCGCAGATCCAGTGCGAGGACACCTCCGTACACGTGGACGACATCGTGGACGTGCGCATCGCCGACCCGGAGCTCTGCAGCCGCTACACCGCGCGCGTGGTGCGCGGCGTGAAGATCGGCCCCTCGCCCGCGTGGCTCGCCGAGCGCGTCACCGCGGCGGGCATGCGCCCCATCAACAACGTCGTGGACGTCACGAACTACGTCATGATGCTCACCGGCCAGCCGCTCCACGCCTTCGACCTCGGCAAGCTCACCGAGCGCGACGGCCGTCGGCACGTGGTGGTCCGCGCCGCGCGCGACGGCGAGCAGATCGTGACGCTCGACGGCCAGGAGCGCGAGCTCTCGTCCGACATGTGCGTCATCACGGACGACGGCAACCGCCCCGTGTGCCTCGCCGGCGTCATGGGCTCTCTCGACTCCGAGATCGACGAAACGACGCACGACGTGCTGCTCGAGGCCGCGTGCTTCGATTCGAGCCACATCTCGCGCACGAGCCGCGACCTCGCGCTCATCTCCGAGGCGTCCATCCGCTACGAGCGCCAGGTCGACCGCACGCGCTGCGACCAGGTCTCGGCCATCGCGGCGGCGCTCTTCGAGGAGTGCTGCGGCGCGACCGTCATCTCCGGCGCCATCGACGTGTACCCGTCGCCCATCGAGCCGCCCGAGCTCACGCTGCGCCAGAGCCGCGTCGAGCTCATCTGCGGCGCGCCGATCGAGCCGGAGTTCGTGGAGCGCTCGCTCACGCGCCTGGGCTGCGCGGTCGAGCGCGCGGAGGCGGACGGCGAGCCCGTGTTCCGCGTGGTGCCGCCCACGTTCCGCCCCGACCTCGAGCGCGAGATCGACCTCATCGAGGAGGTGCTGCGCCTGTGGGGCATGGGCCGCGTCGAGGCGACCATCCCCGCCGCGAAGAACCACATCGGCGGCCTCACGCACGACCAGCGGCTGCTTCGCCGCATCGGTTCGATCATGCGCTCCTGCGGCCTGAACGAGACCACGACGTACTCGTTCGCCGCCCCCGGCGACCTCGAGCGCACGCGCATGAGCGCCGAGGGCCGCGGCCTGCCCGTGGTGCTCATGAACCCGCTCGTGGCCGAGCAGACCGAGATGCGCCGCTCGCTGCTGCCCGGGCTTTTGCAGTCCGTGGCCTATAACGGCGCGCACGGCACGGCGAACGTGCACCTGTACGAGATGGGCACGCTGTTCTGCGGCCGCGAGCACGCGAGCCTGCCCAAGGAGCGCCATGCGCTCGCCGGCGTGCTGTCCGGCGCGTGGGGCGACGTGACGTGGAACCAGAAGTACAAGCCGCTGCGCTTCTTCGACGGCAAGGGCGTGGTGGAGGAGCTGCTCTCCCAGCTGCGCGTGGAGAAGGTGCGCTTCCGTCCCGCGGAGGGCGAGCGCTTCGCGTTCCTGCAGCCCGGGCGCGGCGCCGAGGTGCTCGCGGGCGGCGTCGAGCTCGGCTGGGTGGGCGAGATCCATCCCGCCGTGCGCGAGGCCTACGACATCGCGCTGCCCGTGGTCGCCTTCGAGCTGAGCCTCGAGGCGCTCATGAAGTGCGCGCGCGACCAGCAGGCCTACCAGGACTTCTCGATGTTCCCGTCGGTCGATGTCGACCTGGCGATCGTGGTCGACGAGGCCGTGACCTACGAGGACCTCGAGCGCCGGCTGCGCTCGGCGGGCGGCAAGCTCCTGCGCGACGTGCGCCTGTTCGACGTGTACCGCGACGAGGAGCGCGTGGGCGCGGGCAAGAAGTCCATGGCGTTCGCGCTCACGTACCGAGCGGACGACCACACGCTCACCTCGGAGGAGGTCGAGCGCGTGCATCAGAAGCTCGTGGCGAAGGTGACCAAGGCCGTCGGCGGCGAGGTGCGCGGCTAAGTTCGCGGCAGTAACGTGATGGGCGGCGACCCGATGCCAGGCGTTGGGTCGCCGCCCCTTTGAGGGGAGGGCACGTGCCCAGCTGGAATATCCATATCGCGCACGCGGAGCGCCTGCTCGCGCGCGAGGGCGCCGTGGCGCGCACGGTGCTCGACCGCAACGCGTTTCTGCTGGGCAGCCTCACGCCGGACATCCCGGTAGGGTACATGGTGCCGGGCGTGGAGCACCCCATCGCGTACCGTATCACGCATTTCGCGGAGCCGGCGTTCATCCCCAAGCCGCGTGAGCAGGAGTTTTGGGATGCGTACGTGGTGCCGGCCGCTGCTGCGCTCACGGCGGAGGGACTGGAGGGCGCGCGGGTGGCGGGGGAGTGCCGGCCGGTCATCGCCGCCTCCTCACTCAAGCGCGAGGCCGACCGCGTGAGCCGGACCCACTACCCGCAGCGCTACGAGGGTGCTCCCGAGCCGGCGCGTGAGGGCAGCCCGCTCGATGCGGCGATCGCCCCCGCCGACATCGCGCGCTCGCTGCTCGATTTCGAGCTGGGCGTTTGGGTGCACCTGCTTGCGGACTGCCTGTGGAACACGCGGGTGAACGAGTTCCTCGACCGCGAGGGCATCACCCCGAGCGAGCAGTTCCGCATCAAGAAGCAGGGGGATTTCGATGCGTTCGGCAAGACGCTCGCCATCGACTCCGTGCCGCGCCTCACCCCGCGTCTCGCCGCGACCGCAGCCGCGTTTCCGCAGTACGCGATCGACGAGCGGACGCTGCTCATGACCATCGGCGTGGCGCACGAGATTGTGCGCACGAACGTGCCGCCGTCCGTGCAGCAGCCGTATCGCCTGCTCACCGACGAGTTCTTCGATTCGGTGTTCGCCGAGGTGGTCGACCGTGCCGACGCGCTCCTGGCAGAGCGGCTGGGGTAGGGCCGTGGGCGTGTTGGCCGTGCTGGCCGCGCTGGCTGCGGCCGCGTTGGCCGTGCTGCGTGGCCCCCGAACACATTCGAGCCTCGATACTGTGTGGGATTTTCCATCGCGTGAGTAGAGGCTCGGTTCGGCTCGATGTGAGCTGGTCGTTTCCTGTGACGCGCGGGCGGCTACTCGGCATTTCCGGAATTCCACACAGTATCAAGGCTCGAACATCTTTTCTTCGGGTCGACGCACCGCCGCTGTGCATAATCTAAAAATCGAAGAACCACTGGTATTACAAAAACTGCCACAATAACAACGCATCTACCTGCGACGATGATAATCTGTCATCCCCGTGTCAGATACGTGCAAGGTCGCGCGTGAATACTTTTTCGTTCAGGAGCCAATCCGTTTGTCCGGTTGCTAAGCTCTGCTCATGTGCGCGGTCTTTTCACATACAACGGCTCTCAAGTACTTCAGGACTCCCCCTGAGGTACACGCTCTATATGAGCACTATCTCGACCTCGATTACGAGCAGGGAAAGCGTTGGGTTGCGCGGAGCGCAAACGCCGGCGAGAGCCCGTGCGGATCGATGGCTCCGCCGTTTCACTTGCTTATATCAGAGAAGCGCGTGGGTTACCCCTCGGATTCGTTCATATACCACGTATGGGCGAACGAGGTTCTTCCTGGGATGATCTGGGATACCGAGCATGGCTTCTCGGTAACATCACCGATGTTTACGCTCATGAGCCTGGGACGCTGGCTTTCCACGCATCAGCTCACCATGCTGCTATACGAGTTCATGGGCAACTTCACGGTGTATAGGCCTACGGAGGAGGTGCGGGAGGCTCTCCAAAGCAAGATAGATTCGAATACGCTGTCTACGGTAGACGGATGGGTTCCAGCTTTGGATGCCGACGGCGACCTCACGGATTTATGGAAGCGTCCTCCCCTTATCCAGTGGAACGATTTCAATCGCTTCGTTTCGAGCGTGGAGGGAGTGCCGGGAGTGGGCAGGCTCAAAGCAGCTGCTCGCGACGTGTATGGCATGGCGTCGTCGCCGTTCGAGGTGCGGGCGGCAATGCTCCTGGGTATGCCGAGGCGCCGGGGCGGGCAAGGCTTTGCTCCGCTCGAGCTTAACCATCCGATACCGCTATCTGCTCAGGCCAGAAGGATATGCACCGAGCGGACGTGCTTTGCGGATTTGTATTTCGAAGGTGACGAGCGGCGCCCTCCGCTTATCGTCGAGTGCCAGGGAAATGCCTATCACGGTGGAGAGCGGGCTGCAGAGGATGATAACCGAGCGATGGCGCTCCAGAGTATGGGGCACACTGTTTTGCGCCTGCGCTCGCGGCAGCTCAAAGACGAATACCATCTGGATGACACGGCGAAGTGCATTGCCGGGCTATTGCATGTCGACCTGAAGCCAAAAAGCAAAGGGCTCAAGCGCGCAGAGCGATCGTTGCTGGCGGATTTGTCGATAGATTGGTGGAATCTCGGGGAGATTCAGCGTGTGTCGAGGGAGCAAAGCAAGTTCGGGGCTCGAAACTGAGTGGGATTTGCCAGGGACCGAGTACACGGCCATCACGAGTGTCTGTAAGCTGCGGTTTTGCCAAGAGAATCGAGTCTCTACTCGGCATTTCCGAAATCCCACACAGTATCAAGGCTCGAACGTCCGCAGCAATGCTCCCATTTGAAAACAGAACCGCCCCGCATGGCGTAACCCGCTTCTCGGACATCGAAAAAACGGGTTCGACGCTCACGGCGTCTGCCATACGGGGCGTAAAAGGGTCAAGTGCTCGCGGGGCGCACGCATCTGCCATGCGCTACCCGGCGTCAGTCGCGCTTAGCGCACCTGAGCGACGTAGACCACGTTCGTTGAGCTGCGCTTGCCGTCGCCGAGGGTGGAGTCGACGGCGGTCTTGGGGTCGCCGACGGTCACGACGGTGACGTCGCCGGGCTCCACGTAGCCGCGCTCCTTGGCGGTCTCGATGGCCTTGGCCACCGTGTCGTCGACGCTGCTGCCCTGCGTGATGGCGGCGAGGTGCGGCTCGATGCCCCAGTACATGAGCATCTTCTGCACGGCCCACTGGTGGCGCGAGAACGCCACGACCGGGACGGCGGGGCGGAAATGCGAGATGAGGCGCGCCGTGCGGCCGGTGGTGGTGGGGCAGATGATGCACTTCGCGCCCACGGTGGTGGCCATGTTCACGGCTGAGAGGCCCACGACGTTGTTGATGACGCGCGTGCTCTGGCTGCCCTCGGGCACCTTGAGCTCGGCGTGCAGGCCCAGGTACTGCTCGGTTTCGTGCGCGATGCTCGCCTGCATGCGCACGGCCTCGACCGGGTACTTGCCGGCCGCGGACTCGCCGGAGAGCATCACGGCGTCGGTGCCGTCATAGATGGCGTTGGCGACGTCGGCGACCTCGGCGCGCGTGGGGCGCGGGTTGCGGATCATGGAGTCGAGCATCTGCGTGGCGGTAATGACCGGCTTGTACGCGGCGTTGCACTTCTTGATCATCTTCTTCTGCAGGTGCGGCACGAGCTCGGGCGCGATCTCGATGCCCAGGTCGCCGCGGGCGACCATGATGCCATCGGACGCCTTCAGGATCTCGTCGAAGTTCTGGACGCCCAGCGCGCACTCGATCTTGGGGAAGATGCCCACGTGCTCGCCGCCGTTCTCACGGCAGAGCTCGCGGATCTCGCGCACGGCGGCGCCGTTGCGGATGAAGGAGGCCGCGATGTAGTCGATGCCCTCCTTCAGGCCGAAGAGGATGTCGGCGCGGTCGCGCTCGGTAATGGCGGGCAGGCCGATCTCGACGTTGGGGAGGTTCACGCCCTTGCGCTCGCCGATCTCGCCGTCGTTCTTGACGACGCAGTGCATGTCCTGGCCGTCGACGCTCTCCACGACGAGCTCGACGATGCCGTCGTCGATGAGGATGCGCGAGCCGGCTTCGACCTCGCTGGGGAGGTCGAGATAGTCGAGGGAGATGTGGCCAGCGTTACCCAGGAAGTCCTCGGACGTGGGACGCGCGGTGACGATGATCTTGTCACCGGTCTTGACGGCGACCTTCTTGTGGCCCTCGAGCAGGCCGGTGCGGACCTCGGGACCCTTGGTGTCGAGCAGGATGCCGATCGTCATGTCGAGCTCGGCGGCGATGCGGCGGACGCGCTCGATGCGCTCGTGGTGCTCGGCGTAGTCACCGTGGGAAAAGTTGAAGCGAGCGATATTCATACCCGCCTTCATCATCTCGCGCAGCGTCTCGTCGTTGTCGCAGGCGGGTCCCATCGTGCAGACGATTTTCGTGCGTTTATACATGCAGACCTCCATTATCGGTGTCGTAAACGGCTCGATACGTCTTTCTGGTGTGTGCATTATAGGTGAAACGGGCTCGAAATACGCCGTTCATCGGAGAATTTCGACCGATTACCGATTTATTACCAAAATCGAGGCGCTTTCGTGGATTTGGGCGAAAGGTCGCGCCGGTCGGCCAACCGGCATCCCATGTAAAATTACCCCTGGGGTGTTTTTACATCGGTGCGACCCAGCGCCGCTTGTTCCGCAGCCCAAAAAGGCAGGATTTTACTGCTACCCCGATCTCAATTCAGCTAATATATAAGTTTACGTGGCGAGCCCTTGCCTTCCTGGAATTATGATCGGGAGCCATGGTCGTATCGGGGCGCATCTGCGCCCGTCGTTCCTATGTATCAGGAGGGATACATTTGAAGGAATACCTTGCTTCCACAGAGGACGTGCTCAAAGAGCAGTCCACGAATGCGGAAACGGGTCTCACCTCGGCCGAAGCGCAGAAGCGCGAAGCGAAGTACGGACCCAACAAGCTCAAGGAAGAAGAGAAGACGCCGCTGTGGATCCGCTTCTTCCAGCAGATGGCCGACCCCATGGTCATCATGCTCATCGTCGCCGCGGTCATCTCGGCCGTGACCGGCATGATCCAGGGCGAGTCCGAGTGGGCTGACGTCATCATCATCATGGCGGTCGTCATCATCAACTCCGCCCTCGGCGTCATCCAGGAAGCCAAGAGCGAGGAGGCGCTCGCCGCCCTGCAGGAGATGAGCGCCGCCCAGTCCAAGGTCATCCGCGACGGTAAGCTGATCACCCTGCATTCCTCCGATCTCGTGCCCGGCGACATCATCCTGCTCGAGGCCGGCGACGCCGTGCCCGCGGACTGCCGCGTGCTCGAGAGCGCGTCCATGAAGATCGAGGAGGCCGCCCTCACGGGCGAGTCCGTCCCGGTGGAGAAGAGCACCGAGGCCATCACCCTCGACAAGGATTCCGACGACGTGCCGCTCGGCGACCGCAAGAACATGTGCTACATGGGCTCCACCGTGGTGTACGGCCGCGGCAAGGCCGTGGTCTGCAGCACCGGCATGGACACCGAGATGGGCAAGATCGCCGGCGCCCTCAACGACGCCAAGGAAGAGCTCACGCCGCTCCAGATGAAGCTCGCCGAGCTCTCGAAGATCCTCACCGTCCTGGTCATCGTCATCTGCGTGGTCGTCTTCGCCGTCGACGTGCTCCGCGCCGGCTTCGGCACCGTCATGGCCGAGCCGCACATGCTGCTCGACACCTTCATGGTGGCCGTGTCGCTCGCCGTCGCCGCCATCCCCGAGGGCCTCGTCGCCGTCGTGACCATCGTACTTTCCATCGGCGTCACCAAGATGGCGAAGCGCCAGGCCATCATCCGCAACCTCAGCGCCGTCGAGACGCTCGGCTGCACGCAGGTCATTTGCTCGGATAAGACCGGCACCCTCACGCAGAACAAGATGACGGTCGTGAAGCACGAGCTCGCCTCCTCCGAGGAGAAGCTGCTCGCCGGCATGGCGCTGTGCTCCGACGCGAAGTGGGACGAGGAGGCCGGCGAGGCCGTGGGCGAGCCCACCGAGTGCGCGCTCGTGAACGACGCCGCCAAGGCCGGCATGACCGGGCTCGACGTCGAGCACCCGCGCGTGGGCGAGGCCCCGTTCGATTCCGGCCGCAAGATGATGTCCGTGGTGGTCGAGGAGGCCGACGGCAGCTTCGAGCAGTACACGAAGGGTGCGCCCGACGTCATCCTGAACCTCTGCACGCACATCTGGCAGGACGGCGAGGTCGTCCCCATGACCGACGAGCGCCGCGAGCAGCTGCTTGCCGCCAACAAGGCCATGGCCGACGAGGCGCTCCGCGTGCTCGCCCTCTCCAGCCGCACCTATATGGAGAAGCCGGTCGACTTCAGCGCCGAGGCGCTCGAGCACGACCTCGTGTTCTGCGGCCTCTCCGGCATGATCGACCCCGAGCGTCCCGAGGTGGCCCCGGCCATCGCCGAGGCGCACGGCGCGGGCATCCGCACCGTCATGATCACGGGCGACCACGTGGACACCGCCGTGGCCATCGCGAAGAACCTCGGCATCGTCGAGAGCCGCGACCAGGCCATCACCGGCGTCGAGCTCGACAAGATGTCCGACGAGGAGCTCGACGAGCGCATCGAGCAGTACGGCGTGTACGCGCGCGTCCAGCCCGAGCACAAGACGCGCATCGTCGAGGCGTGGAAGTCGCGCGACAAGATCGTCGCCATGACCGGCGACGGCGTGAACGACGCCCCGTCCATCAAGCACGCGAACATCGGCATCGGCATGGGCATCACCGGCACCGACGTCACCAAGAACGTCGCCGACATGGTGCTCGCGGACGACAACTTCGCCACGATCATCAACGCCTGCGAAGAGGGTCGCCGCATCTACGACAACATCCGCAAGGTCATCCAGTTCCTGCTCTCCGCGAACCTCGCCGAGGTGTTCTCGGTCTTCGCGGCCACGCTCATGGGCTTCACGCTGTTCCAGCCCATCCAGCTGCTCTGGGTGAACCTCGTGACCGACTGCTTCCCGGCGCTCGCGCTCGGCATGGAGGACGCCGAGGGCGACGTGATGAAGCGCAAGCCGCGTAATGCCTCCGACGGCGTGTTCGCCGGCCACATGGGCTTCGACACCGTGGTGCAGGGCCTCATGATCACCGTGCTCGTGCTCGTCAGCTTCTTCTGCGGCGTGTACTTCGACCTGGGCGAGATCGACCTCAGCCAGCTCGCGACCAGCATGGCCGACGAAGAGGGTGTCATGATGGCGTTCATCACGCTCAACATGGTCGAGATCTTCCACTGCTTCAACATGCGCAGCCGCCGCGCCAGCATCTTCCATATGAAGAAGCAGAACAAGTGGCTGTGGGGTGCCGCGTTCCTGGCGCTCGTGCTCACGCTCATCGTGGTCGAGGTCGACGCGCTCTCGATGATCTTCTTCGGCGTGGAGCACCTCGAGCCCAAGGGCATGATCACGGCGCTCGCGCTCGGCTTCCTGATCATCCCGCTCGTGGAGATCTACAAGGCCATCATGCGCGCGGTGGAGAAGGAGAAGTAAGCGCCGCCGCGTGACATAACCGTCCCACTCGGGGCTCCCCGGGTTTCCTCCTCGCTTGTCCTCGCCGCTTCGCGGCTGCGGAATCGCTCGGAGGAAGCCCCGGGGAGCCCCTTCGTTTTCGCTATCGGCGGCGGCGCGCGCATCGCTTCGCTCGCGCGCGGGATGGACGCGGTGGTAGGGCAGTGGAAGGCACGGAGTTGTGGCGGGCTCGGGCGCTTCGCGCCGGGGGGGGGCGGTACGGGACTCGCGGCCGTGTGTATCCAAACGGAGTTCAGGCGCGCGGGCGGGGCGCTTCGTGAGACAATAGGCGCAACGGTACGCTTGATGGGGCGCGAAGGCTGGCGGACGCGCCCGCGCATGGGAGGCGGTTGGCAATGGACGAGATTCAGGAGCTTGAGCAGCAGGTCGCCGAGCTCGAGCGCACGCTAGCGGCTGCGCACACCGATGTCGACGACGCGACGGCCGAGGTCGAGCGCGAGAAGCTGCTCATCGAGCAGACGCAGGCGTCGATCGCGCAGCTCGAGGCTGGTATCGAGGCGAAGCGGCAGCTCATCGCCGAGCTGGACGAGCAGCTTGCCGGGCTGCATGCCCGCATCGAGGAGGTCCGTGCGCGCGAGGCGGCAGAGGCCGCAGCGCTGGCGGCTGCCGCGCAGGCGGAGGCCGAGGCGCAGGCAGCGGGCGAGGTCGTGGTGGAAGCCGCGGGCGCGGCCGTCGTCGAGGAAGCCGCGCCGGCCGAGGAGCCCGCCCCGCAGCCTGCGGAGACCCTGATCTGCCCCGTGTGCGGTAGCGTCATCGAGCCGCACTTCAAGTTCTGCCCTGGGTGCGCGCATCCCGTCGAGGAGCTGTTCGCGCCCGAGCCGGTCGAGGTGCACAAGCGCTGCCCGCAGTGCGGCAAGATCTGGGACGACGACATGAACTTCTGCGCGGACTGCGGCGTCCCGCTGATCGTGGGCTAACGGCTGGGTATGGCGAAGCGGGCACGTAAAATGTCGGCGCGCGGCGGGAGGCGCCGGTCGTCTGCTGCGAGCGAGGCGCAGGTGGTCGCCGCGCTCCCGAAGATCGATGCGCTGCACGACGTGCCCGCCTTCGACGATCTGCGGCTCGACGATGCGCAGCGCGCCGCCTTCGACGCGTTCTGCGCGACCGCCGAGGACCCCGCGCAGATGCGGCTCGGCTGCGTCGTGCGCCTCGACCGCGGGTTTCCCTTGGTGGCAACCGAGCACGAGACGCTGCGCGCCGAGCACGCCGTGGGCTTCGCCAAGCGCCGCGGTGAGGAGGAGGTCCTGCTGCCCGCCGTGGGGGACTGGGTGGCGGTGCGCCTTGCCCCCGGCCACGATATGGGCGTGATCGAGCACGTCCTGCCCCGGCGCACGGTGTTCGAGCGCTGGCGCGGCAAGAACCGGGGCGAGCGCCAGGTGCTGTGCGCGAACGTCGATACCATTCTCATCGTGCAGCCGCTCGGTGCCGGCGAGGTGCTGCTGGGCCGCATCGCCCGGTCGCTCGTGCTCGCGGAGGATTGCGGCGCGACGCCGGTCATGGTGCTCACGAAGGCAGACCGTTGCGATGCCGATGGGCTCGCGCGCGAGCTCGGGCGCGTCCGGCGGCTCGTGGGCGAGGGGGTGCGCGTGGTCGTGACCTCGTCCGCGACGGGTGCGGGCCTCGACGAGGTACGCTCCTGCGTCCCGCCGAAGACCTGCGCGATGATTCTGGGGGAATCGGGCGCGGGCAAGTCGACGCTGCTCAACGCGCTGCTCGGGCACGAGGCGCTCGAGACGGGCGCGGTCCGCGCGCGCGACGATGCCGGTCGGCATACCACGGTGGCGCGCGTGATGGTGAAGCTGCCGGGCGAGAACGGAGTCATCGCCGATGCGCCCGGGTTGCGGAGCCTGCCGCTCGTGGGGCACGAGCGCGGCCTCGCGCGGACGTTTCCCGAGGTCGTCGTCGCATCGCGCGGCTGCCGCTTCAACGATTGCACGCACACCCATGAGCCGGGGTGCTCGGTGCGTGCGGCGGTCGAGGCGGGTGAGATCGACGAGCTGCGCCTCGAGGTGTTCCGCGGCCTCGCCGAGGAGATGCGCGTGAGCTCCCAGAGCCTCGACCCGGATATCCATCTGTAGGGGGCGGGCGGGGCCGCTCGGGCGCGCGTGGGGAAATGTGCGCAGCGTCGCGTGCATACATAGCAAGGAAAACTGCATTTTTTAATCGATTGCGCAGGTCAGCGCGGCGTGAAGCGCTTTAGAAAAGCTTGTCGCCCAACCGGCTGGTTCTGGCACGTTTCTGGCACGCCCTGCCAGATTGCGACAAGGCTTTTGCAAGGTCGTGACGGACTTTCTGAAGTTCTCTCCCGGCAGCTCCGCGTGGCTCCCGACAATGGGGCTACGGACAGGGCCGTACGGACGGGGGTGGACGATGAGGCGTGGGGTTCGGTTTGCGCTGAGCGCGGTATCGGGAGTCCTGGTGCTCGTGCTGGTCTCGTGGTACGGCTCGTCCATACGCGCCGAGGCGGAACGCGAGCGCCAAGACCTGCTCGCATCTTACGGCGGGGACGTCGTGAGCGTGTGCGTGGCGTCGCACGACATCGCGGCGGGCGAGACGCTCGACGAGGGCGATGTGCGCATGGAGGACTGGGTCGCGGGGCTGCTGCCCGCGGGCGCGGCGACGTCGATCGAGGATGTCGTGGGAAAGCGCGTGAGCTCCAGCGTGCCCGAGCGCGCGGTGCTCTGCCCGGTGTATTTCCAAGAGCGAACGGGTGGGCTCGAGGTTCCCGAGGGCGCGGTGGCGGTATCGGTTGCCGTCGACCCGGCGCATGCCGTCGGGGGTTCGGTCGCGTCGGGAGATGCCGTCGATGTCTACCTTTCGGGCGCGGGGCTCGCGGACCGGATATGCCGGGCGACCGTGATCGATACGAGCGCCGAGCAGGCGGGCGGAGCATCCGGCGACCTGAGCTGGGTGACGCTCGCCGTGGAGCCCGACCGCGTGTCTGAGCTGCTCGCGGCCGTGGCACAGGGGACGGTCAGCCTGGTCGCGCCCGGCTCCGGCGTCGATGAGTCATTGGGGACGGGTTCAAATGACTCATCGGAGTCATCGGGGACGGGTTCAAATGACTCATCAGCGGCCGAGGATGCAAAGGATTCGGAAGGGGCTGCAGCTCCCGAGGATACGGACGAGGCGCCCGATGCGGAAGCGGATGCGCAGGACACGAGCACAGAACTTGGAGGGGATGCGCGATGAAGCCGTTATGGTTCGCATACTGCACCTGCGAGGAGTACCCGGCCGTGCAGCGGGAGATCGAGCTGCGGGAGCGCGGGGCATGCGTGCTGCGCGTCGACGATCTCGAGCTGCTCGGGCGCATAGCGGGCGCGCTCGATGCCAAGGTCGCGGGGACGATGGTGCTCGCGCGGGGCCTTGGTATCGAAGCCCATGCGGCGCTTGTTGAGCGCATCGTGCGAACCGATGGCACGGGTCGCGTTGTGGCGCTCGTGGAAGCGATCGATCCGGCGCGCATCGCCCCGCTGTTCTATGCGGGCGCCGATGAGGTCGTGCCGCTTGAGGAGGCTCGCCGCGTGGGTGCGGCGGAGGCGCCTGCGGAGAAACAGGCTGGGGACAACGAAGGAGCCGCTTCGGAGAAGCAGGTTGAGGACGGCCGCGAGGCTGCTGCGGTGCCGAAGGAGGCGCAGCGTGCACAGGCGGTACCGGGGGTCGCCGCCTCAGAGGGCGTGAGTCGTCCGAACGGCGTGGACGACCTGGATGAGCCGGACAATCAGCCGCGCCCGCGTGCCAAGGCGCCGTGGGAACGCGACCGGCCGAAGCATCGCGCGCCCGTCGTGTGCGTCGCCTCCGGCCGCGGGGGCGTGGGCAAGACCACGATCGCGACGGCGATGGCGTGCGACGCGGCCCGCATGGGGCTGCGCGCCGCGCTCGTCGACCTCGACCTCATGTTCGGCGATGCCTACGGGATGCTGGGCGTGGAAGAGCCCCGCGACCTGGAGGGAATCGTCCAGGCAGCTTCATCGGGCTCGCTTTCGGAGGCCGATATCGTGCGCGCGTCGATGCGCGTCGCCCCCGGGTTGACGGTCTGGGGGCCGATCGGCGTACCAGAGCGGGCGGAGCTGCTCGGGAAACCGGTCGAGGTCTTGCTCGAGGTGCTTCGGGCCGAGGCGGACGTCGTGATCGTCGATACTTCGGCGACGTGGACGGATGCGGTCGCCGCAGCGGTGTCCCAGTGCGACCGGTGCCTCATGGTCGCCGACGGCGCGACGGGCACGGCTCCCGCGCTGCAGCGCGCCATCTCCCTGGCGGGGCGCTTCGGCCTCCCGCGCACGCGCATGACCTGCGTGGTCAATCGAGTCGGCGCGCGCTCATGTCCAGAGGATATGGCCATGCGCATCGAGATGGCGGCGGCGCTGAGCTCGAAGGCGCGCGTCATGGATGGCGGCGGCGACCTCGCGGGGCTCGCGGAGATCGGTCATATGGACGAGGCAGCGCGGGCGCAGACCCCGTTCGCCCAGAGCGTGCAGGTTCTTGCCGTGCGCGTCCTGCGCGAGCTGGGGTGCACGCTGCCGGAGGATGCGCTGCGCATCGAGGCGCGGGGCGTGGATGCGGGTCGCAAGCGGCTGCGCCTGCCATGGAAGAACGTGGGTGAGGCGGCATGAGCGTTTTGCAGCGCGCGCAGGTCGTTCGGGCAGCGGGACGGCCCCGGAAGCGCGATGGTGCGCGCTCCACAGCGCATCGCGCGGCGCTGCGGTCGGTGAAGCGCGAGACGCTGGAGCGCATCGGGTTCGATGAGGTCGCGCGCATCGTGGCGGATACGGACGCGGACCAGGCGCGCGGCGAGCTGCGCCCCGCGATCGAGGCCGTGCTCAACGCCCAGGTGCGCGAAGACCTGGACGACGGGGAGCGCGAGCTCATCGTGAACGAGGCGCTCGACGACGTGGTGGGCTTAGGGCCGCTCCAAGCGCTGCTCGAGGATGAATCGGTGAGCGAGATCATGGTGAATGGGTGCGGCTCGGCCTTTTTCGAGCGCAAGGGCACCCTGCACCCCTTGGGCGCCCTGTTCGAGGATGACGAGCAGATCCGCATCCTCATCGATCGGATTCTCTCGCCGCTCGGGCGCCGCGTCGACGAGCGGAGCCCCATCGTGAACGCGCGCCTGCGGAGCGGGTATCGCGTCAACGCGGTGGTTCCACCCGTGGCCATCGACGGCCCCGTGCTCACTATCAGGAAGTTCTCCGATCGCATCAGCTCGCTCGCGGAGCTCGTCAGGCTCGGCTCGCTTCCCGATTGGTACGCGCGCCTGCTGTCGTGCGCCGTCGCGCTGCGGCAGGATCTTGCCGTCGCGGGCGGCACGGGTTCGGGCAAGACGACCCTGCTCAACGCGCTCTCGTGCGAGATACCCACCGGCGAGCGCATCGTGACCATCGAGGATTCCGCAGAGCTCAAGTTCTCCCGGCACCCGCACGTGGTGCGGCTCGAGGCGCGCGCCGCGTCCATCGAGGGCGAGGGCGCGGTGAGTATCCGCGACTTGGTGACGAACGCGCTCCGCATGCGGCCCGATCGCATCGTGGTGGGCGAGGTGCGCGGCGCGGAGTGCATCGACATGCTCCAGGCCATGAACACCGGCCACGACGGGTCACTCACGACGCTGCATGCGGGGACGGAGGATGAGGCGATCGTGCGTCTCGTCCTGCTCGCGCGCTACGGCATCAACCTGCCCTCGGAACTCATCGAAGAGCAGGTGGCGATGGCGCTGGACGGGATCGTCATGTCGGAACGGCACCCGGATGGCAGGCGATTCGTGTCGTCGTATTCCGGGGTGAGCAGAGCGGAACACGGCGGCGTGAAGCTGGAACGGTACGTTTCGTTCGATCGCGCGACGGGGACGTGGGAGCTCGTGCGCGAACCCCCGTTCATCGAGGAAGGGCTTCGTTCCGGCGCACTCACGAGCGAGGAGGTGCAGGCATGGCGGACTATGTGCCCATGATGACGGCCGCGCTCGCGGCGGCGGGCGTGTATGGCGCCTTGGGCGGAACGGGCGTGCGACGGGGCGTTGGCAGCGGCATCGGGTCCGCGGCGTGTTCGCGCGGGGCGGGCGATGCCGTGCGATCCGCGCTTCGCCGCCTGGGTGCGGCGGTTCCCGCGTGCGTGTGCGACACCGCTGTGATGCGCGCGTGCTGCGCCGAGCTCGCGCGGACGAAGGCGTATGCGCGGGCGATGCGCGTGCTCGGGGCGGAAGCGCCGCGCGGCACGGCGAAGGCGTGCCCGGCGGACGACGCGGTGGAAGCGGCGGATGCTCCGCCGTTGTCCCTGCATACCCGGGCTGAGACGGAACTGCAGCGGGGCATGCTCGTCGCCGCGCTCTGTCTGGGCGGCATGGCGGGCGTGCTCGCGCTGGGCGGCGTCATCGGGTTTGCCGCGGGCGCTGCTGCTATCGCCATCGTCCTGGTGGTGCGCGCGGCGCGGCGGGCGCGCGAGGAGCGCCAGCGCATCGCGTCGGCGATGCCCGAGGCGTTCGCAGCCCTCGCGATCGCGCTCGGCTCGGGCCATACGCTCGCGCAGGGCATGCGCTTCGTGGGGAGCCATGCCGAGGAGCCGGTTCGCGGCGAGTTTCTCCGCGTGGCATGCGCCGTTGACTGCGGCATCTCCGCATCCGATGCCCTGGACGACCTGCTTGCTCGCCTTCCCGCCCCGGGTCTCGGGCTCGTATCGCTCGCCCTCAAGGTCTCGCAGCGCACCGGGGCACCGCTCCGGGAACTTTTGGCGGAGGCGGCGGAGATGGCGGGTGAGCGCATCGCCCTCATGCGCCAGCTGGACGTGAAGACATCCCAGGCGCGCATGTCGGCCCGACTCGTCGCTTTGATGCCCATCGCCATGGTCGGCGCGCTCGCAGCGGTTTCGGTTGACTTTCGAAACGGTCTCGCCACGCCGGTCGGCGCGGGCTGCGTGGCCGTGGCGCTGGTGCTCGATGCCTGCGCATGGGTCATCATCCGGCGCATCATGCGCATCGATGTGGGGTGATGCGGAATGGGTGTGGTGGTTGCCGGGGTGCTCTCGGCATGGCTCTGCTGGCTGCTGACGGGTTTCGGCGCGGCCGATCGCGCGTGGGCGGCCTCGATGCTGCGCCGCGGCCTCGTGGGCGCGGAACGCACGTTTGCGCATATACGGCGCTCGATGCGCGCTCGCATGAGGCCGCGCCGCGCGAGGGCGGCGCAGGAGGCAACGCTTGGCCAGATCGCGGAGATGATCGATGTCGTGCGCCTCGGGCTCTCCGCCGGGCTGTCGTTCGATGCCGCCCTGGAGCTCTTCTGCGCCCATCGCTCCAGCGCGCTTGCCAAGCGCATGGAGCGGGCTCGCCTGTCGTGGCAGATGGGCATCGCGACGCGCGGGGAGGAGCTGGAACGCGTGGCGCGCGACCTCGGCGAGCGGTCGCTGGAGTCGTTCGGCATCGCGGTCGACCAGGCACTCAGCCTGGGCTCGCCACTGTCCGAGACGCTTGCCGCGCAGGGGCGCGAGATACGGGCGGCGCACCGGGCGCACGTCGAGCGCGAGATCGAGCGCGCACCCGTCAAGCTGCTCATCCCGACCGGGACGCTCATCCTGCCGGCGCTGTTGCTTTCCATCGTGGGTCCGCTGCTCGCGGCGAGCGGCATGGTGTAAGGAGGTTCGTATGGAGAAACGGGTACTGCACGGGTTCGGTAGCAAGGTGGCCTGCGGGGCGTCTCGCGGATTGCGCAGGATGCGTTCGCTTGCTCAGGAGGAAAGCGGCCAGGGGACGACCGAGTATGCGATCCTCGTGGGCGTGCTCGTGGTCATCGCGATCCTGGCGATCATCGCCTTCCGCGACAAGGTGAGCGAGCTATGGAACGCCATCTCAAGCGGCATCAACAGCCTGTGACGGATGGCGCCGCGCGCGGGGCGGGCGAGCCGGCCGCCTCAAAGGCGGCTCGGGGGCGGGATCGCCTGCGCGGGCGCTGGCTCGCCCCCATGTTCTGCGTGCTCGCGGCGTTGTGCGCACTCGTGCTGGGCGCGGGGTATATTACCGGGGCGACCGGCGGGCTTGCCTCCGATCAGGCTGAGCCGACCCCGCAGGCGAAGGCGGGCTCGTCCCGTGCTGCGGAGGGCTCCGACGCGTCGGGTGATGCGGCCGAGCCAAAGGGTGATCGGGAAGCGGGAAGCGATGCCGCGGCGGGCGATGAGCTCGCAGATGAATCGGATGCCGCCCCGGTCGATGCGAGTACGTTCTTGAGCGTGCTCGAGCGCTCCGCGGCGGCGGATGCGCAGGGAGAGGCATCGTGTATGTGGACGGCCGATGAGCCCATCGACGAGCTCGCCGCCGACGTGCTCCGCACGTACCGCGACACGGCTGGGTGCCAGCTCATGACAAGCGGCTACCTGGATTTGAAGGGCAACGCATGGGGCGGCATCGTTCTCAACGCGGAGGGGTGGGTCGACGTCATCGTCGTGGCAGCCGAGGAAGGAGATGCCTCGTCGACGGCGCGGATCGCGCGCATGAGCGCATCGTCTGCCCCGGAGGACACGGGCTCGCGATGAGGTGCAAGCAAGGAGGTTGATGCGTATGCGTGCATGTGCGCAACGCGTGCTGGGGGGCATGGCCGCGCGGCGTGTCCACGGGGGAGCGTCGGCACGAACCGTGAGCGCTCTGCGACACCTCGCGCGGGAGGAACGCGCCCAGGCGACGCTCGAATATGCCCTGACCCTGTTCGCGCTCATGGCGCTCATCTCCGGGGTCGCCCTGCTCTGGCGCGCGGGGGAGCAGGGCGTGCTCGCGCGGCTGGTGGAGGACGCCTGCTCGCATGCGCTCGACGGGTTGGGCGTGCTCGATATCGCATTGTTTTGAGCATGCGCGAGGGGGGTGCGGGATATGACGCGAATGATGGGTGCGCTCGCGCGCGAGGACCGGGCGCAGGCGACGGTCGAGGCCGCCCTGCTGCTCCCGGCGTTCCTCACGGTGCTCCTGCTCGCCTTGCAGCCGCTGTGCATGCTGCACACGCGCTCGGTGATGGAGGCGGCGGCGAGCGAGACGGCGCGGCTCATGATCACCGCGGGCGACGAGACGCAGGATGGCTGCGAAGCGTTCGCGCTGCGGCGCCTCGCGGCCGTCCCCGACCTCTCGATCTTCCACGCGGGAGGTTCGCAGGCGTGGGACATCGAGCTGAGCGCATCCGA
Organism: [Collinsella] massiliensis; assembly: GCA_000333815.1. Classification (GTDB taxonomy): domain Bacteria; phylum Actinomycetota; class Coriobacteriia; order Coriobacteriales; family Coriobacteriaceae; genus Enorma. The sequence goes on along the minus strand of CAPI01000011.1, from coordinate 27,838 downwards.
TGCGGGCGAGGGGCGGGTGAGCGTGGCGATTTCGGGCGCGGTCACCCCGCTGCCCGTCCTCGGGGCGTTCGCGGGCGCGCTGGGGGAGACGAACGGATGGGGGGATGTCGAGATGCGCGTGGAGGTGAGCTATGCAGGCAGACCGGAATGGCTCGAGGGGGACTACGAGGCATGGATTGCGCGGTGGGATTGACCTGTTCATCGAGGAGGGGGCGTACACGAGCCTGGCGGCCGCCGTGTCGATCCTCGTGACGCTGTCGCTGCTGTTCGCGGTCGCGAGCGGCATCTGGAGCATGTCGCGTTCAGGAGATGTCCAGGTGAGCGCCGACGCGACGGCGCTCGCGGGCGCGAACGTGGTCTCGTCGTACCATACGACGGCAACGGTGCTCGACGCCGCGGTGCTCAGCATGGGGCTGGCGGGGATCTGCGTGACGGGCGTCGGCCTCGTTGGCCTCCTCATCCCCGGGGCCAACGCGCTCGCGCCGCAGACGATCGACGCGGGGATTCGCATGCTCGATGCGCGGAACGACTTCGCGGCATCCGCCTCGCGCGGCCTGCAGACGCTCGAATCGTCCCTGCCGTTTCTCGTGGCGGCGAACGGAACGCGCACGTGCTCCGCGCAGTCGGGTGAGGCGACCACATACACAGGGACGGCGCTCGCTGTCCCCACCGCTTCCGCCTCGGAGTTCCCTGCGCTCGAGGGCAACGAGGTCGCGACCGATGAACTCGAGGCGACCTCGGGCGAGCTCGAGGTGGCGGCAGACGAGCTCACCGAGGCGCAGGAGGAGACCGCGCGCGCGAAGGAGGCGGCCTGGCTCGCCGACTGCGGAAGGGATGGTCGCAACATGCAGGAGCGCGCGGGCAGCCTGTCCGGCATCTCGGCGGCCGAAAACCCCGATTACGCCTCGAGCTTGACCTGGGATCCGAACGTCGCGCTCGACCGCACGCGCGCGTACTACGCGTGGCGCTACGCGCATGAGGCTCCCGAGGGGAGCGGCGTCGAGGCGGCGGCGGATTCCGCTGCCCGCAAGGCGTTCTACGCATATGCGTCCGAGCAGTTCGCCACGGCGGCGGTGATCGAGACAGAAACCGGCGTGACCATCTCGGTCCCGCTGCTTCCGAAGAACACCGATGAGGCGCGGAACACGACGCTCTATACCGATGCCGAGTGGCCGACGACCCAGGAATCGAGGGGAAGGACGCTTCACTACTCCCTGGAATGCCCGGGCGCGACCGGGGCGTCTGCCGGCATGGGGTCGCTCGCGGACGCAGAGGCAGGGCGCATCAAGGAGTGCCCGACCTGCGCGTTCGGCATCGGCGACGTGGGCAGGGTTCCCGCTGCCTCCACATCCATCGACAACGGATACGAATGCCACCTCCGGGAGTTCACGCTCGCGCTCGAGGACTACGCCGCGTGCCGCGGGCGGGAGATCGAACTCGAGCGCGAAGCACGCGGCGCGAGCGAAGACGCGGCCGATGCCTTCGATGCGGCGCTCGAGACGCTTGCCGCCCACCGGCCGCATATCGCGCCGCCGGGGAGATGCGGCGTGGTCGCGGTGGTGGTCTCAAACGCGACGGAAGCGCCCGAGGAACTCTCGACCTCCTTCGCCGCCCAGCCGGAGGGCGAGATGCGCGGCGCCATCTCCGCGGCGGTGCTCGCGCCCGACGAGGCGACCGATGAGAGCAACGTCCTCGCCTCGTTCTTCTCGTCGCTCTCATCGCGGACGGGCGGGGGCGGTGCCGTGGGGCTCATCGACGACGTGATGGGGCTGTGGGGAAAGCTGCTCATCGCGTACGGCGATGTGGCCGAGGGGCTCTCGCAACTCATGGACGACCTGCTCGGAGGGCTTTCGATGCTCGGCCTGGGCCCGCTCGCGACCTGGATGGGGAATCGCATCGACGGCGCGGTGAGCGCCCTGGGGTTCGAGCCCGTCGACCTGAGCTCGATGAAGCCCGTGCTAACCGATAGTGCCAACGTGCTCGCCCATGCCGATGTTCCCGGGCTCTCCGATGCACAGGAGCTGCTGCGGTCGCTGCCCGTGGGCAGCACGGATCCGGCGGCGCTCCTCGAGGCGCTCGAATACGACGTGGGCGAGCGCCTGCTCGATACGACCATCACCATCGCGGAGATTCCCTTGCCGGGAGGGGTCACGATCCCGCTCACGGTGCGCGTGGGGGATGTGGTGGGCATCGTCGGGGGAGGTGGATGAGCATGGCGGGCGAGGGTTCAGGCAGATGGTCGCGCCGCGCGCGTGCGCTCGGCAGCCGCCTGCTCGAGGAGCGGGCGCAGGCGACGGTCGAGATGGCGGTCGTGGTGCCGGTGCTTATCGTGCTCGCGCTCATCACCTACAACGTCATGGTCTTCCTTGCGGCGTCCGCGCGCTTCGACCGCGTCGCCCCCGACATCGTGCTCGCCCACGCCGTCGCCCCCAGTGGGTTCGGCGATGCAGCGTCGGCGGTCTCGGATGATGTGGCAGGCGCACTTGCCGACGCGATGGGGTCGTACGACGTCGATATCGAGGTGACGTGCCTCGAGGACGGGGACGGCGGCGGCTCGGTCTTCTCGCTCGTCGGCGGCCAGCGGACGTATCGCTGCGTCATGCGGTTTGAGCCATGGCCGAGCAGGCTTTCCATCGCCGGCGTCGACATGGGCGCGCCGGTCGCGCTCGAGCACGTCCGCGAGGTCGTCGTCGATCCATGGCGGCCGGGGGTCGTGATGTGAGATGAGGGGGTTCGGCATGGATGAGGGAAAGGTGGCGCGGTGCGCGCTCGACCCGTATGGGTTCAGGCGCGCCCTGCGGATGCTGGGCTGGGAGCCTGCGTGCCTCGTGGTTGCCGAGGCGCCGCTTGCCCGGCTCGCCGGGATGATCCCCCGCTCGTATGGGGCGGCCGGCGCCCCTGGGGAGGTGGTGATGGGATTTCCCCGCTGCCATGCGGTGCACACGTGCTTCATGCACCGCGCGCTCGACATCGCATTCCTCTCCAAGACGGGGGAGGTGCTCGCGGTGTGCCGGGCCGTGGAGCCATGGCGCATGCTCGCATGCCGCGGCGCGGCATCGGTGCTTGAGCGGTTCTCGATACCTTAGGGCGGCGGCTCCGCCCGGGACAGTCAAAAAAATAGGCGACCACGAAGGCCGCCTATCTGCGAATGCGATGGTGGTCAGAGAGGGAGTCGAACCCCCGACACGAGGATTTTCAGTCCTCTGCTCTACCAACTGAGCTATCTGACCGGGGCTGCGTTTAACAGCTTGATAACTATACCAAATTGAACGTGCCCGTCAAGGCAAAAAGCTCGAATATCCGATAAAGTGGGAACGAGACGGTATACTCAAAGGTCAACGCGAACGACGAAGCCATGCGGGAGCGCGTCTCCAGGGCGGAAAAGAGGACATGATGGAAAGGATCCGCGGAGTCAACCTGGCGGGCTGGTTCATCCCCGAGCCATGGGTAACGCCCTCGTTGTTCGCTGCAACCGGCGCGACGAACGAGGTGGAGCTCCAGACCGCCATGGGTTCCGTCGCGTACAACGAGCGCATCCGCCAGCACTACGAGACGTTCATCACCGAGAACGATTTCCGGCGCATGGCGGCTATCGGGCTCAACGCCGTCCGCCTGCCGGTGCCGTGGTACACCTTCGGTTCCCAAGGCGAGTCCGAGGTGTACATCCCCGCCGTCGACTACATCGACCGTGCGTTCGAGTGGGCGCGGAAATACGATATGCGCGTCCTGCTCGATCTCGCGACGGTCCCCGGCGGCCAGGGCGATTCGAACAACTCGCGCAGCACGCCGGAGTCCACCGCCGACTGGCACTCCTCGACGAACGGCCGGCACATCGCGCTTTCCGTCCTCGACCAGCTGGCGACCCGCTACGGCATGCGCGCCGAGCTCATCGGCATCGAGCTGCTCGATACGCCCATCATGAGCGTGCGCACCGGGCTCTTCCGCACCTCGAACGGCATCCCGAGCCACTACCTGCGCAATTTCTACCGCGACGCCTACGAGATCGTGCGCCTGCACATGCCCGAGACCAAGATGGTCGTGTTTTCCGCCTCCGGCCACCCCAAGGCGTGGAAGCGCTTCATGAGCGGCGGCAAGTACCGCAATGTCTGCATGGACATCCATCTCTACCACTATCGCGACGATATGGCGCTCGACATCACCACGCCGAGCGGCCTCTCCCATGCCATCGCGCGCAACCGCCGGCTCATCGACGAGGCGCATGCCTCCGGCTTCCCGGCGATCGTGGGCGAATGGTCGGGTGCCGCGGTCTTCACCAACACGTCTATCACGCCGGAGGGGCGCGCCGCGTTCGAGCGCGTGTTCATCGCGAGCCAGATGGCCTCGTTCGCGAAGGCGCGCGGCTGGTTCTTCCAAACGTGGAAGACCGAGAAGCGCATTGCGGCATGGGACGCGCGCGTCGCGCTCGGCACGCTCGAGCGCGGCATGCTCGACTAACGGGGAAGCCGTGGCGAGCGCTGTGGAGCAGGGCGGGCTCATCGTGGTGGGCACGCCCATCGGGAACCTGGGAGATCTGAGTCCGCGCGCGGCGGAGGCGTTTCGTCGCGCCGATGCCGTGTGCTGCGAGGACACGCGCGTCACCGGAAAGCTGCTCGCGCACATCAGCGTCGAGAAGCCGCTCGTGCGCTGCGATGAGAACGTGATCGCCGCGCGTGCGGAGGGACTTGTCGAGCGCATGCAGGCGGGTGAGGTGCTCGCGTACGCGTCGGATGCCGGCATGCCGGGCATCTCCGACCCCGGGCAGGTGCTCGTGGAGGCTGCGCGCGCGGTGGGGGTCGCCGTCGAGGTCGTGCCCGGCCCCGTTGCCTGCGCGACCGCGCTCGTGGCATCGGGTATCCCCTGCGACCACTTCTTCTTCGAGGGCTTCCTGCCGCGCCGGGCGGGCGAGCGCGAGCGGCGGCTGCGGCAGCTCGCTGCGGTGCCCGGGGCGCTCATCTTCTACGAATCCCCGTATCGCATCGCCGCGACGCTCGAGACCGTCGCCGCCGTGTTCCCGACGCGCGAGGCCGCGCTCTGCCGTGAGCTCACGAAGCTCCACGAGGAGGTGCTCCGCCTGCCCGCACCCGAGCTCTTCGCCGATGTCGCTGCGCGCGACCAGGTGAAGGGCGAGATCGTGCTCGTGGTGGCGCCGCCCGCCGCGGACGAGCTCGTGGCGCTTGCGGCCGGCGCGCCCGCTGCGGCAGCCGTGGGGACACCAGGTGAGGCTGCGGATGCCGATGCCGCCCTGCGCCGCGACATCGCGGATGCCCTTGCTGCTGGCGAGCCCGCCTCCGCCATCGCGAAGCGCCTCTCCCAGCGCTATTCCCGCCGTCGCCGCGAGGTCTACGCCCTCGTCCTCGAGGTGCAGGGCTCTTGAGGTGAGCATGATAAAAACCCGGCTTGCTAAATGATAAAAACCAGCCTGTCTGCTTTTTATCATTTTGGGTTGCGACGCGCTGCGCCCCGCGCGCGACGAACCCACTCGCCATGCGGTAAACTATCACCCTAGATGCCACGACCACGCAAGGAGATTCCCAGCATGGAGCACACGAAGCCCTCGTATTACATCACCACCCCCATCTACTACGTGAACGCCAAGCCGCACCTGGGCACGGCGTACTGCACGATCCTCGCCGACGTCCAGGCGCGCTTCCGCCGTGCCTGCGGGTATGACGTCAAGTTCCTCACCGGTATGGACGAGCACGGCGAGAAGGTGGCCGAGGCGGCCGAGAAGAACGGCTTCGATACCCCGCAGGCGTGGTGCGACTCCATGGAGCCCGCCTTCCGCGACCTGTGGGAGACGCTCGAGATCTCCAACGACGACTTCATCCGCACCACGCAGCCGCGCCACATCGCGGCTGTCCAGAAGTTCCTGAAGGCGCTCCTCGACCGTGGCTACATCTACAAGGATGCCTACGACGGCTGGTACTGCCGCCCGGACGAGACGTACTTCACCGAGACGCAGGTGCGCCACCACGAGGAGGAGCGCGTCGCCGCCGGCGAGGCTCCGGCCGACCCGGAGCACCCGCTCTGCCCGGATTGCGACCGCCCGCTCGAGCGCATCCAGGAGGAGAGCTGGTTCTTCAAGCTCTCCGCCTTCGAGCAGCCGCTCCTCGATTTCTACGAGGCGCACCCGGACTTCATCCAGCCCGAGACGCGTCGCAACGAGGTGATCTCCTTCGTGAAGGGCGGCCTCAAGGACCTCTCCATTAGCCGCTCCACGTTCGACTGGGGCGTGCCGTTCCCGTTCGACGAGAAGCACGTCGCCTACGTGTGGGTCGACGCGCTCATCAACTACCTCTCCGCCGTCGGGTACGGCGCGGAGGGCGAGGAGGCGGCCGAGACCCTCGCGTACCGCTGGCCGGCGCAGTGCCACGTCGTGGGCAAGGACATCATCCGCTTCCACTGCGTCATCTGGCCGGCGCTTCTCATGGCCGCGGGCCTGCCCCTGCCGGAGAAGGTCTTCGTCCACGGCTTCCTCACCGTGCGCAACGAGGAGACCGGCAAGGTCGAGAAGATGAGCAAGAGCCGCGGCAACGCCATCGCGCCGGAGGAGGTCATCGACCTTCTGGGCGTGGAGGCGTACCGCTACTACTTCATGAGCGACGTGACGCATGGCGCGGACTCGCCCATCAGCTGGGGCCGCATGCGCCAGGTCTACAACGCCGACCTGGCCAATAGCTGGGGTAACCTCGTCTCCCGCACGCTCAACATGAGCATGAAGTACTTCGATGGGTGCGCGCCCGCGCGCCCCGCGAGCTTCGATGAGCCGAGCCCGCTGCGCGACGCCTGCGACGGCATCTTCGAGCGCTACGCCGCGTGCATAGAGACCATGGATTACAGCGGCGCGACGGCCGAGGTGCTCAAAATCGTCTCCGCCGCGAATCACTACATCGAGGACATGGCGCCGTGGGCGCTCGCGAAGGATCCCGAGAAGGTGGACGAGCTCGCGAGCGTGATCTGGAACCTGCTCGAGGTCATCCGCATCGCGAGCGAGCTCTACGACCCGTTCATGCCGCGCATCTCCGCCGAGGTGCGCCGTCGCCTCTCGCTTGATCCCGCGCCGACGGCCGACCTTGCCGCCGCCTGCGCTTGGGGCGGCCTCGCGGGCGGCGCGCCGGTCGAGAAGGGCGAGCCGCTCTTCCCGCGCCTGGTGGACTAGGCGCTCGCTGCAAGGTTTCCTGAAGCGTTCATATGTTGTGATCTGACGGCTCCATCGCAGCGCGGCGGGGCCGTCCCTACCATCGGGAGAAGACCGTGACCACGTCCCCGCTTGCCAACCTCACCGCCACGCGCGAGCTGCTCGACGAGTTCGGCCTGGCCACCAAGCACCGCTTCGGCCAGAACTTCCTCATCGACAACCACGTGATCGAGCGCATCTGCGAGCTCGCTGAGCTCACGGGCGCGGAGCGCGTGCTCGAGGTGGGGCCGGGCATCGGCACGCTCACGCTCGCGCTCGTGCAGGAGGCGGCGGGCGTCGTGTCCATCGAGATGGACTCCGCGCTCGAACCCGTGCTTTTCGCGCACGCCGCGGACCACGCGAACTTCACCTATATCATGGGCGACGCCCTGCGCGTGCCGGTCGAGCGCATCGAGGAGGCGGCGGGAGGTGCGCCCACGCACCTCATCGCGAACCTGCCCTACAACGTGGCAGCGACCATCATTCTCGACTTCTTCGAGCGCATGCCCGCCCTCGAGTGCGCCGTCGTGATGGTGCAGAAGGAGGTCGCCGACCGCATCGCCGCACACCCGGGCTCGAAGGATTACGGCGCCTGCACCGTGAAGCTCGCCCTGCAAGCACGGGTGACGGGCCGCTTCGAGGTGCCGCCGCGCTGCTTCATGCCCGCCCCGCACGTGGACTCCGCCGTGGTGCGGCTCGACCGCTATGCGCCGGGCGAGACGCCCTGCGTGGCCGCGAGCGTCGCCGGGGACGGCATCGATCCCGCGGAGGTGGCGCGCGTCGTGGACGCCGCGTTCGCCCAGCGCCGCAAGACCATCCGCAATTCCATGAGCGCGAACGGCTTCGCCAAGCAGGCGCTCGATGCCGCTTTCGATGAGACGGGCATCGCGCCCACCGCGCGCGCCGAGACGCTCTCGGTCGAGGACTTCGTGCGCCTTGCGGCCGCGCTTGCCGAGGCGGGGGAGGGTGCCCGATGAGCCCGGAGCAGCAGGAGCCGCTGGGGGCGCAGGAACCGCTCGCGTTCGTCAAGCACACGAAGCGCGGTGACAAGGCATACGCGGTGCCCGACGTGCCCGCGCCGCTCTTCGACACGCACGCCCACCTCACGTGCTTTTGGTCGAAAGACCCGGCCGAGGTGCTCGTGCGCGCCGGTCGCGCGGGCGTCCGCCGCCTCGTGACGCTCTTCGATCCTATCGCGGACGAGATGTCGCTCGAGGAGTTCCGCCATAGGCTTACAGAATGGCAGGCGCGCGCCACGGTGCAGACGGCCGATGCCGGCATGCCGGCGCGCGAGCTGCCCGACGTCTCGTATCTTGCGGGCGTCCACCCTTATGGCGCCCCCGCCTTCTCGGACGAGACGCTCACCGCGGTCGAGCAGGCGCTCGCCGACCCCCGTTGCGCGGGCGTGGGCGAGATCGGCCTCGACTACCATTTCGACGCGGACGACAACATCGAGGCTGCCCCGCACGACGTGCAGATCGCCTGCTTCGAGCAGCAGCTCGCGCTCGCCTGCGCGCGCAACGTGCCCGTCGAGCTGCACGTGCGCAACGACGGCGCCGACGAGGCGCGCGCGGCGCACGCGGATGCGTACCGCGTCCTGAGCGAGGTGGGCATCCCCGCGGCGGGCTGCGTGCTCCATTGCTTCACCGAGGATCGCGCCACCATGGAGCGCTTCGTGGAGCTCGGTTGCCGCATCGCGTTTGGCGGAGCCGCGACGTTCAAGCGCAACACCGACATCCGCGAGGCCTTCGCGGCGTGCCCGCTCGACCGCATCCTCTTCGAGACCGACTGCCCCTACATGGCGCCCGAGCCCCTGCGCGGCATCGAGTGCGAGCCGGCGCTCATCGTCTTCACCGCTACCGCCCTCGCGCAGGACCGCAGCGAGCGCACGGGCGAGGAGCCCGCTGCTATCATGCGCGCTGCCTGGGAGAACGCCACCGCCCTGTTCTCCGGGTGAGGTGCGCCGGGCGCTTGCCGGCCGCCTCGGGGCGCGATGTCGCCCGGAGCGGGTATAAGCACCTCACGAAGCAGAAAGCCGTCGGCGAGGGGGCAGCATGGCGAAATCGGATGAGAAGAAGCGCGCGGCGTTGAGCGGCAAGGCGGATCGGGCGGCGAAGGCCGCGAAGGCGGACAAGGCAGCCAAGCCGAGCAAGGCAGCCAAGGCGGATAAGGCCGGCAAGGCGAAGGCCAAGGCCGCGCGGAAGGCCGAGAAGCGCGCCTTGAAGAAGGAGGCCGCCGAGCAGGCGAAGGCCGGGCGCGCCATCCGCAAGGCGACCGACCGGGCGCTCCGCGACCTGGTGCGGCAGACTACGGTCGAGGCGACGGATACCGCCGCGCGCAGCGCCGTGCGCACCGCGCAGCAGGCGGTCAAGCGCTTGTCGCCGCGCTACGAGGCGCCGCATCCCGTGAGCGGCCGCTCGGTGGTCGGCTCGTGGGACCTGCACATGCACTCCGTCTTCTCGGACGGCTCGCGCACGGTCGACGAGCTCATCGCCGAGGCGCGCGCCGTCGGCGTCACGCGCATCGCCATAACCGACCACGATTCGCTCGCGCGCCTCTCGTACGTGCGCGAACGGGCGCGAGAGCTGAGCTTCCCCGTGCTCGCGGGCGTCGAGGTGTCCGCGCGCGACATGGCGACGGGGCGCAAGGTGCACATCCTGGCCTTCGGCCTGAGCGCGACCAAGGATGGCTCGGACCCGGTGGAGCGGCTCGTCGCGCCCACGCTCACGGCGCGCACGGCGAACACGCTCTGGCAGGCGTGGGTGCTCCAGCGCCAGGGCATCGAGTTCTCGGGCAAGCACCTCTCGCTCGATGAGGTCGTGGCCACGGCGGGGGAGAGCACCGGCGTCTACAAGCAGCACGTCATGGAGACGCTCACGCACCGTCCCTACACCGACCCGGACTACCAGTTCTGCTATGCCTGCTGGTTCAAGGGGGCGAGCCCGGCGAACCGCGACATCCCCTATCCGTCCGCCATCGACGCGGTGCGCGCCATCCGCGAGCAGGGCGGCGTGCCCGTGCTCGCGCACCCGGGGCAGACCGATTCCTGGGCGCTCGTCTCGGATCTTGTGGGCGCGGGCCTTCTGGGCATCGAGGCGTACCACCCCGACCACACGGAGCGCGACCGGGAGCTCGCCTTCGAGCTCGCCGGGCGCTACGGCCTCTTCGTGACGGGCGGCAGCGACTACCACGGAAAATACGGCGCGGCACCGGGCGTGGGCACGTGCTTCGTGTGCCCCGAGGAAGCGGGAGCGCCGGTGGAGGGCTTGTTCGCCACGGAGGCTTCGCTTAGCTAGCGCTCGGGGCGGCCGGGGCACATCCAGGCGGGCTGGATTTTGCGGGCTGGCTGGTTCGCGCGCCAGCGTGCCGCTTCCCTAGGACAGGCTCGGCACCTCGGCGAGCACCTCGGCGGGCGCGCTGCCCGGCTTGCCGGTGACCCAGCGCGTGAAGCGGTCGAACTGCACGAGCAGCCATTCGAGCGGGCTCGGCTCGGCGATGTCCTCGGCCGCGACCAAATCGACGGTGGCCAGGGCTTCGTCCCCTTGGGAGAGCGTGAGCGTCCCCGCGGCATCGCCTGCGCGCACCGCGCCGGAGAACTCCTCGAGGTCGACATCGAGCGAGAGCTCGCCGGCCAGGTCGAACACGCGCACGGTGGCGTCCGGGTCGGCGGCGACCACGTCGGCGGTCTTGTCGGTCCAGGCCGCATCCGTCGCGCGTGCCACGAGCACCGCGCCGTCCATGGTGGTGTAGTCGCTTTGCACCACCTCGACGGTCTTCATGTGGTCGTAGTACCAGTTCGCGAGGGTGAGCGTGTCGGCGAAGCGGTCGGCGTCCTCCGCGCAGCCGAGCACCACGACGTAGATCTCCTCGCCGTCGCGCACGAACGTTCCCGCGAAGCACTTGCCTGAGATGTACGTCGTCCCCGTCTTGCCGCCGATGTTGCCGTCCTGCCCGAGGATCTTGTTCCACACCTCGAACGTCACGGTGCGCTCGGCGCCGTCCGCGCCGGTCACCGTGATGGAGTTCTCGCCCGAGCCGTCCGCCGCGCGGAACGTCTCGCTCTGCATGGCGTAGGCGAGCATCGTAGCCACGTCGCGCGCCGAGGCGTGCATGTCCGCCTCCCACGCGCCGAAGTCGAGGCCGTGGGGGTTGGCGAACACGGCGCCGAGTCCCAGCTCGGCGGCCTTTGCGTTCATGGCATCGACGAACACGCCGTAGGGGTCGTCGCTCGCGGGATCCATGAGCGCGCCCACACTCGAGGCGATGGCCATGGCGGCGTCGTTGCCCGAGGGGACGAGCAGCGCCTTGAGCGCCGCCTCGAGCGACATCGTGTCGCCCTCGCGCAGGTTCGCGCTCGATTCTCCCACGGTGGCGGCCGCGTGGTCGACCGTGATCGTGTCGGTGGGCTCGGCGTTCTCGATCGCGACGATGGCGGTCATGAGCTTCGTGAGCGAGGCGATCTTTACCTGGTCGTCCGCCGCGCGCTCGAAGTAGACGGTGCCGTCAGCGCCGACCACGATGGCGTGCGGGGCGGTGATGTCGGGAAGGTCGCTCGCGGCAAGGCCGCGCTCCTCGGCGGTTTCCCCCAGGATGACGTCGGTCTCGAGGGTCTCGGCGTGCGCGGCGACGGGAAGGGCGAGGCAGGCGCCGGCGCATATGAGCAGCGCGCACAGGGTGCATGCGATGCGCCGCGCGAGCGGCAGGGCTTGGGCTCGATTCACGATTATGCTCCGATTGCGATGTGCGTTTTGGCAACAGGGGTTCTTCATCCGCCGCATTCTACCATAGAGGAACTTATGGCTTGCTTAACGAGCGCGAGGGAACGCTTCACCGGTGCGTGCACGGGCATAATACTTCAAATGGGGGAAGGGAGAAACGCTGGTGAAGCTGCGCATCCTTGTCGTCGACGACGAGAAGACCATCACAGACCTCGTGGGAATCTACCTCAGGAACGAGGGGTATGACGTGACGCTCGCCTACACCGGGGCGGATGCCGCGAACCTCATCCTCACCCGGGAGTTCGACCTCGCGATCCTCGACGTCATGCTGCCTGACATCGATGGGTTCGAGCTGCTGCGCACCATCCGCGCGGACCACACCTACCCCGTCATCATGCTCACCGCGCGCAGCGCGCCGGCCGATAAGATCGAGGGCCTCTCGCTCGGCGCGGACGATTACGTGGTGAAGCCGTTCCGCCCGCTCGTGCTCGTCGCACGCGTGAAGGCGCAGCTGCGCAGGTACACGAGCTACGGGAGCCGCGACGAGCAGACGTCGCGCATCATCTCCATCAACGGCCTCGAGATCAACCCCGACGCGCACAGCGTCACAGTCGACGGCAAGCCGGTGCGCTGCACGCCCATCGAGTACTCGATCCTGCTGTACCTTGCCGAGAACCGCGGCCGCATCGTGCCCGTGGAGGACCTGTTCCGCGCGGTGTGGAACGAGGAGTTCATGCAGGGATCGAATAACACGATCATGGTGCATATCCGGCACCTGCGTGAGAAAAGCGGTGATGACGCACAGAACCCGCGCTTCATCAAGAACATCTGGGGCGTGGGGTACACGATCGAAGGGTAGGGGATGCGCATGGACGCACGGCCGAACCAGCCTGCCGAGAGCGCGCCGCAGGATCCCGATTCACTTGCCCCCGAGGCGTTCGGGGGCAACGTCTTCATCTCGCAGCTCCTCAAGCTCACCTCAAGCAAGCTACTCGCCACGATCACGATGCTCGTCTTGCTCGTCATGCTCTTGGGAGCTGACGAGCCGATTGCCATCTTGGTGATCTTGTTCGCGAGCTACCTCGTGGTGGATCGCTATATCGAGGCGCGCCGTTGCATCGTGCTCGGCGGGGCGGCGTGGATCGTCGTGCTGTTTTTGGGCGGCCTCATCATGGGGAACAGCCAGTTCCCCATCCTCTTCAGCGCGGGGTACCTCTTCTCGCTCTGCGGCTTTTTGCTCGCGCTCGCCGTGTGCCTCGCGTTCTTCGTGGGTCGCGCGCTGTATTATTACGGGCTCGAACGGGGACACCAGCAGGCGGACGAAGCCATCGCGCGCCACATCACGGACCGGCTCATCGACCATCCGGACGATTGGGGTCAGCTCGACGGCGATTACCTGGAGGCGGAGAGCGCGATCAACCTCGTGCGCCAGCGGCGGCGCGCGGGCGAGCAGGCGCTGCGCAACGAGGCGCGCCGCAAGGACGACCTCGTGACCTACCTCGCGCACGACCTCAAGACGCCGCTCGCGAGCATCGTGGGCTACCTGTCGCTTCTCGACGAGGCGCCCGACCTGCCCGTGGAGCAGCGGTCGCGCTTCACGTCGGTGGCGCTCGAGAAGGCGCACCGGCTCGACGCGCTCATTGAGGAGTTCTTCGACATCACGCGCTTCGATTTCCACGGCATGGTGCTCACGCGCGGCTACGTGGATCTGAGCCTCATGCTCGGGCAGGTGGCGGACGAGTTCTATCCCATCCTTACCGAGCAGGGCAAGCGCGTGGAGATCGAGTGCGAGCCGGGGCTCAAGGCGCTCATCGACGGCGACAAGATGGCGCGCGTGTTCAACAACGTGATGCGCAACGCCATCGCGTACAGCTACGAGGGCACGACGATTCGCATCGTGGCGGAGCGTCGGGACGGCACGGGGGTCGTCATCCGCTTCGAGAACCACGGCGACCCCATCCCGGAGCCCAAGCTCAAGGTCATCTTCGAGAAGTTCTACCGGCTCGACGCTGCACGCGCCACGAACCGCGGCGGTGCGGGCTTGGGGCTCGCCATCGCGAAGGAGATCGTCACCGCGCACGGCGGCACGATCGAGTGCACCTCCACCCCGGAGAAGACGGTCTTCACCATCACCCTGTGAGTCATTGGAGTCATTGGGGACGGGTTCAATTGACTCACCGAGACATTGGGGACGGGTTCGTTTGACTCACTGAGTCAAACGAACCCGTCCCCAATGACTCAAGGCGGCTTACGCTATCTTTACAATGTGCTTTCTGCCTCATGAAGCGCGATACATAACGTGTACTATGAAGAAAACTCACGGTCACAGCTGTTCTTGGGGTGACGTTTCCGATGATCTATTACGTGGAGGATGACGACAACATCCGCGGGCTCACGCTCTACGCCCTGCACCAGCAGGGCATCGAGGCCGAGGGGTTCTCGAACGATAGCGAGTTCAAGGCCGCCGTGGCGCGCCGCGTGCCCGACGCGGTGCTCCTCGACATCATGCTGCCCGACACCGACGGCCTCGAGATCCTCCGCCGCCTCCGCGCGGACCAGGAGACCGCGACCGTGCCCATCATGATGCTCACCGCGAAGGATACCGAGCTCGACAAGGTGGTCGCGCTCGACGGCGGCGCGGACGACTACCTCACCAAGCCCTTCAGCCTCATGGAGCTCACGAGCCGGTGCCGCGCGCTCCTGCGCCGCGGCGGCATGACGAAGAAGACCTCCGACGTGCTCTCCAATTCCGGCATCGTGCTCTCGCCGAGTCACCGCGAGGTCACGGTCGACGGCAATCCCGTCAAGCTCACGCTCCGCGAGTTCGACCTCCTGGAGTACCTCATGCGCAAGCCCGGCGTGGTGTTCAGCCGCGAGGCGCTGCTGCAGAGCGTGTGGGGTTGGGACTTCGACGGCGGCTCGCGCACGGTCGACGTGCACGTGCAGACGCTCCGTCAGAAGCTCGGCGACCGGTCGGGCTGCATCGAGACGGTGCGCGGCGTGGGCTATCGCTTCGCCGACCATGCGGCCTAACGAGGCGAGGGGAGCGCGCGTGTGAGTCCGCTCGGAAGCAAGAAATCGCTCTTCCGCCGCGTGTTCGGCACGATCTTCGTGACCGTGCTGCTCGTGGTGATCGTGCTCACCATGGTGGGCGCCGTCTACCTGCAGAACCAGGTGAGCGACATCTCGCGGCGCGAGCTGTACGACGAGGCGCACATCGTCGCGTCCATGCTCAACGAGACCGAGGATGACGTGAGCCTACTCGAGCGCCTCGAGGCGGACCGCGTGCGCGTGACGCTCGTCGCGCCCGACGGCACGGTAATCTTCGACAACGAGGAGCCGGCCGCGGAGATGGAGAACCACAGCAGCCGCCCCGAGGTCGCGCAGGCGCTCGAATCGGGCTCCGGGTACTCGGAGCGCTCGAGCTCCACGCTCGGGGAGATCATGTTCTACCAGGCCGTTCGGCTCGAGAACGGCACGGTCATCCGCCTCGCGCAGGAGCAGGACGGCGTGCTCGCGATCCTCATGTCGTTCGCGGTGCCGCTCGTGATCCTCGCTGTGGTGCTCCTCGTGATCTCGTTCTTCTCTGCGCGCCGCTCCGCCCACGCGATCATCGCGCCGCTGCTCGAGGTGGACCTCGACCACCCCAAGCGCAACGACGACAAGATGTACTCCGAGATGGCGCCCATGCTCGACCGCATCGAGAGCCAGCGCCAGGCGCTCAAGCAGCAGATGCGCGTGCTCGCCGACAACGACCGCATGCGCCGCGAGTTCACCGCGAACATCACGCACGAGCTCAAGACCCCGCTCACCACCATCTCGGGCTATGCCGAGCTCATCGCCGGTGGCATGGTCGCCGACGAAGCAGACCTGCGCGACTTCGGTCACCGCATCCACCGGGAGGCGGGGCGCCTCACCGCGCTCGTGAACGACATCCTCACCCTCTCCAACCTCGACGAGGCCGAGCGTTCCGATTCCGAGACGTCGGCCGCGGTGCTCGGCACCACCGAGCCGGTCGACATCCCGCGCATGCTCGAGTCGATCCGCCAGCGCCTCGAGCAGCTCGCGGAGCGCAACGAGGTGAGCTTCATCATGGACACGAAGCCCGCCATGGTGATGGGCGTGGCGCGGCTGCTCGACGAGCTCGCGTACAACCTGGCGAGCAACGCGATCCGCTACAACCTGCCCGGCGGCACGGTGACGCTCGGCTGCGGCATGGACGAGGCGGGGCGGCCGTATATCCAGGTCATCGACACGGGCATCGGCATCGCGCCCGAGGAGCAGCAGAAGGTGTTCGAGCGCTTCTACCGCGTGGACAAGAGCCGGTCGAAGGCGCGCGGCGGCACGGGCCTGGGGCTCGCCATCGTGAAGCACGCCGCGGTGTTCCACGGCGCCAGCATCGACCTAGCGAGCGAGCTGGGCATGGGCACCTGCATCACCGTGACCTTCCCCGTCCAACAGCTCCCCGCCATGTAAATTTACCCCAGGGGTTATTTTACATGGAAGCGGCCTGTGCTCCGGATGGGGCAGAGGCCGCTGCTCGTTCTCGCGTATGCTGCCGTAGGGTTACATCTCGCCTTGGCCGCCGTTCTGGAACCACTCCTCGAGTGCCGAGGTGTCCTCAATGGGGTTGTTCTTGCAATGCAGGAATCTCAGGTTCGGGCAGACGCTGATGTCGAGCTCCGTGAGCTGGTTATTCTCGCAGTCCAACGTTTCCAGGAGCGGGCAACCGGAGAGGTCGAGCTCCGTGAGCTGGTTGTCTGAGCAGCCAAGTGACGTCAGGTTGTTGAGCGCGCTCACATCGAGTTCGGTGAGGTCGCAGCCATGGCAGTCAAGGCTTTCAAGCTTTGGTACAGCGGAGAGGTCGAGCTCATCGATGGGGCTGTTGACACAGGTCAACGTAGTGAGATTCGGGCAGCTTGAGAGATCGAGCTCACTTAAGTTAGTGTCACTGATGAGCAAATCTTCGAGCATGGGATTGTCGAGCATGAGCGTCGTGAGAGCTGGGCTGTCAAAGCTGAGGAGTGTGAGCTTGGGGCAGTGGGAGACGTCCAGAGCAGTGAGCGAGCACTGATCGCCCCAGAGTTCCTGGAGTTTTGAACAACCTGAAAGATCAAGCGTTTCGATGGGCGTCCTACCGATATCCAATACCGTCAGATTCGGGCACCCGGAAAGGTCGAGTTCGCTGATATCCGTTCCGGAGACATATAGTTTGGTGAGGTTTGGATGGTCACCTAGCTTGAGCTCACTTATGAGGTTGTCCCAGCTTGTGTATGTGCTGCTGACCTCCACGGTCTCTAAGTACCGATATTGTCGCAGGTCGAGGTTGTTCGTCGGCAGCGCGCTGACTTCGCGCAGGTCGGGTGAATTACCTAGCAGAAGTTCTACGGGACGATCGTCGCCCAGGAAGATGACCTCAAGCTTTTCGGCATTGCCGGTGTCGAGGCTGTCAAGTTTGTATTCCCAATTGCCCACGCCGCTGCCCTGGCTCTCGTTCCAGATGCGGAACTCAACGAGCTGCGAGCCTTCCTCTAGGGAGACGCGCTCAACATTGTTCGCCGTGGGGTACATGCCGGACAGGCTGCTCTCGACGCCCAGGCATGCGTACACGACCGGCTTGCCCTCGATGTTCGCGGGAATGATGACCTCGGTATCGTCGCCGATGTAGCGCTCGATGTGCACGCCGTCGTTCTCGATGGTGTACTCGAAGTCCTCGGCGGGCGTTGCGCTGCTTCCCGGGACGTCCTTCTGCGTGCATTCGTCCACAAGTTCGAGCGCGCCATCCTTACCAGTGCTTTCGAAATGCCAAGATCCCTCGAAGGGCGTGGAGCCCTGTTTCCAAACGTCTTTGGTGTAGGTGAGGTGTGCCCACTTCATCCAGCTGGTGTTTGTGCCCACAGACAGGCTGCCGTACACATAGGCGTTCGCGTCGATGCAGGTGATGCCTGTTGTGCGGGTGATGGCCTCGCCGTCGCCGGCTCCGCCCAGCTCGGCGGAGATGTCGAAGAGACCGATCTTGGTGAAGCGCAGCTGCACGATGGGAACAGCCCCCAGCGCGAACTCGGCGCGCACGGCGCAATGCGTGTTTTCCTCGTCGACCGTGGTCTTCGAGATCTTTTGGAAGGCGTCGTTGCGGTAGCGTGCGCCGATTTTCTGGTCGAACTCGACGTTCACCTCAGCGGAGCCGTCGGCTTTGATGTGGAGCTTGAGGTCGAAGGCGATGTTGGCGCCCGAGGCGATAGGCACGGTGATGGGGTGCTTGAGCAGATCGACCGTTTCGTCCACGCCATCAAAGTCTGCTGTGACGTTCACCGTGGTGTCGAGATTCACCACGGCGCGAGCGCGCTTGATGGTGGCGGGGAACTCCCAATCGAAATCAACGTCTATGGAGGGGATGATGTTCACCGAGCCCGAGACGGAGCCGGCATCCTTGATCTTGAGGTCATCGAAGGAGATGGTAAAGCCGTCTTCGCCGCTGATGTCGATGGCGCGCCCGCTTTGCTGGGCACTCGCGCCATCAGCGGGAAGAATGGTGGCGCCATCGACGGGCTCGACGTTGGCCAGGCGGTCGCCCTGATCGGTGGCGGTGACCTCGATGCTCTGGTAGATCTCACTGGGGTCTGTGGCCTGTGCGTAATCGAAGAGCGTTCGGTTGCCGTCCTCGTAGGCGTGCAGCGAGAGTACCGTGCCCGCGAAGCCCTCATCGCCCTCGCCATCGCCCAGGTAAGCGACCTTGCTGCCCACGCTGGGAAACTTAAAGGGCGCGCGGGCGGCGCGGTACGTGGTGGTGCTGTCGTCCTGCTGGGTTTCAACACCCGCCACCTCGTCATAGGGGACATCGAGCACGAAGCTGTCGTCATCAATTTGCTCGCAGGAGTCGAGCAGGATGACGTCATCCTGCAGCGCGTAGTTCACGACGGGGTCGCCGCCGGCGGGCGCATCCGTGTCGAAGTCGAGTGCGGCGATGCGCCCTGCGACCGTATCCGCCTCGGATACCGTGGCAGCATCCTGCGGGCGCAGCGCACCGTTCTCGTCGAGCTCGGCGATGCCCTGCTCCACCGCGATCTGCAGGAGGCTCGGATGGGTTGCGGCATCCGCGTCGCTGGCGTCCAGGCCGGCACCGGTGTCATAGAAGCCGGCGTGCAGCATGGCGGTCGAGAACATGAAGTCGCGCGTAGCGGGCTCGTCGGGGGAGAACGTGTCCGCGTTAGCGATGTCATCGGGTAGCGAACCCAGCGCATACGCGGTCTTGATCTGCTCTGCATACGGACTGTCCGCGATGTCGGTGAAGGGGCATGCAGCATCGGCGGCGGGATCGGCTTCGAAATCGCCGGTATTCGTCGCGTTGAGGAGTTTCGCGAGCCATTCGCCGCGCGTGATGGGTGTCGTGTCGCCTGGATCGGGCTCTTCCGGCTCGTCGGCAACCATGTAGGTGATGGTGGCCTGGACGGTGAGGTCTTGGCCATCGACCGTGACGGTTTTGCTGCAGGTGAGCGTTTGAGTGGCTTCGGCGGCGTATGCCGTGCTTGTCATCGCGCCGCAAGCGAGCGTAGCCGCGAGTGCGACGGTACCGATGATGACGAGTGAGGCGTTCGAGTTATGCAAGCGCTTGCCCGCGAAGAGCGCGACGCAGCCGCCTGCGGCGAGCGCGAGCGCCACGATGGCGAGGGTGTTGCCCGTACCCGGGAGGCCGGTGTCCGCAGCACCCGTATCCGTTGCGGGCTGGCTCTCATTACCTGTCTGCCCGTCCTCGCTGGAGGGAGGCGTTTGCTCGCCGTCATCCTCGGTATCGCCGGGCTCCCCACCCTGCTCGCGATCCGGCAGCACGACCTGGATGGCAGCTTCGGCGCTGTTGCCGGCGTCGATGGCGCTGATAGAGCCATTGAGCTGAGAACCCTCTGCGAGCGTCACGCCTTCGGGGAGCTCGAAGCGATACGCGACGTCGGTGATCGGCGCGGTGCCGTCGTTGATGAGCTCGAGCGTGAACGTTGCGGTGTCTCCTGCTGCGTAGCTATCGCGATCGCTCGAAAGGGTCGCTGCCAGCGAGCCTTCCGCCGCAGCGAATGCGATGGCGGGTGCTAGCAGTGCGACCACGCAGAGCATGATTGCTGCGAGCAGTTTTCTCGTCCTTCTCATAGTCCCCCCAAGTTCCCAGCTAGGTATGCGCATTGTGGTGCAGTCGCTACCAGTGTAGTGAGCGCGCGAGGGGGGGGTCAAGGCCAAATAACCGAATGTAAATTTACCCCAGGGGTTATTTTACATTGCATTCGCTCGTGAAGATAATCTAAGTCTTAGACACTTAGGTTTTATGCGCGTGCTGAGCGGGTACCATGATGCTCGGTATCTACGCAAGCTTGAAAGGAACGGCAGCACATGCGCAAGTTCAAAACCGAGAGCAAAAAGCTCCTCGACCTCATGATCAACTCGATCTACACCAACAAGGAGATCTTCCTGCGCGAGCTCATCTCCAACGCCTCCGACGCGGTGGACAAGCTCAACTTCAAGAGCCTCACCGACGGTTCGGTGCACGTGGACCAGGGCGATCTGGCCATCCGCGTCTCCTTCGATCGCGATGCGCGAACCATCACCGTCTCCGATAACGGCATCGGCATGACGGCCGAGGAGCTCGAGAAGAACCTCGGCACCATCGCCCACAGCGGTAGCCAGGAGTTCAAGGCGGAGAACGCCGAGCACCAGGGCGACGCGGTGGACATCATCGGCCAGTTCGGCGTCGGCTTCTACTCCGCCTTCATGGTGGCCAAGCGCGTGCGCGTGGTGAGCCGCGCCTACGGCCAGGACGAGGCGCACGTGTGGGAGTCCGACGGCCTCGAGGGCTACACCATCGAGCCCGGCGAGCGCGCGGAGCACGGCACCGACGTCATCCTCACCCTGCGCGACAACGAGCCCGCGAAGCCCACGCAGCCCGGCGAGCCCGCGGAGCCCGGCGAGAACTACGATCGCTTCCTCTCCGAGTGGACGCTCAAGGACCTCATCAAGCGCTACAGCAACTACGTGCGCTACCCCATCCAGATGATGGTCACCAAGACGCGCGAGAAGCCCAAGCCCGAGGACGCGGGCGACGACTACAAGCCCGAGTACGAGGAGTACCAGGAGCTCGAGACCATCAACTCCATGACGCCCATCTGGAAGAAGCGCGCGGAGGACGTGAGCCAGGAGGACTACAACGAGTTCTATAAGATCACGTTCCACGATTTCGAGGACCCGGCGCGCACCATCAGCTTCCACGCCGAGGGCACCCTCGAGTACGACGCGCTGCTCTTCATCCCCGGTCGCGCGCCGTTCGACCTCTACAGCAAGGATTACGAGAAGGGCCTCGCGCTCTACAGCTCCAACGTCATGATCATGGAGAAGTGCGCCGACCTGCTGCCGGATTACTACAACTTCGTGCGCGGCGTCGTGGATTCCGAGGACGTCTCGCTCAACATCAGCCGCGAGACGCTGCAGCACGACCGCCAGCTCCACGCCATCGCGCGCCGCATCGAGAAGAAGATCACCTCCGAGCTCGAGGCCATGCGCGACGACGACCGCGCGGCGTACGAGACGTTCTTCGAGAACTTCGGTCGCGGGCTCAAGTTCGGCATCTACAACAGCTACGGCGCCAAGGCGGCGGAGCTCGGCGACCTGCTGCTCTTCTGGAGCGCCAAGGAGCAGAAGCTGGTCACGCTCGCCGAGTACGCCGCGGCCATGCCCGAGGGCCAGAAGGCCATCTACTACGCCGCCGGCGACGACCGCGAGCGCCTGGCCAAGATGCCCGTGGTGACGGGCGTGCTCGCACGCGGCTACGACGTGCTGCTGTGCACGCAGGACGTGGACGAGTTCACGTTCCAGGCCATGCGCGAGTACGTGGCGCGCGACATGCCGAAGGTCTACGAGGACGAGGCGGCGCGCGAGGCGGCGGCGAAGGCCGTGGCCGATGGCGCCGAGCCGGAGCTCGAGGATCGGCATCTGGAGCTCAAGAACGTCGCGACGGGCGACCTCGACCTGGCGACCGAGGACGAGAAGAAGCAGGCTGAGGAGGCCACGAAGGAGCACGGCGACCTGTTCGCCGCGATGAAGGAGGCCCTCGGCGACCGCGTGGAGAAGGTCACCGTGTCGTCGCGCCTGGTGGGCGAGGACGAGGCGCCCGCGTGCACCACGACCGAGGGGCCGCTCTCGCTCGAGATGGAGAAGGTGCTGAAGCGCGGGCCGGAAGCGGAGGTCGCGGGGCTGCCCAAGACGCAGCGCGTGCTGGAGCTCAACGCGCAGCACCCGGTGTTCCAGAAGCTCGTGGCCGCGCAGGAGGCGGGCGAGACCGAGAAGCTCGGCCGCTACGCGGGGCTGCTCTACGACCAGGCGCTGCTCGTGGAGGGCATCCTGCCCGAGGACCCCGTGGCGTTCGCGACGAACGTGTGCGCGCTCATGTAGGGCGCGCGGGTCTCGGGGCGGGCGCGGTGCCGCGCCGGTGTGCCGCGCCCGTACCGGCCGCATCGCGCTGGCCGCAGTGCTCATATGAAAAGGCTCCCGACGAGGGAGCCTTTTTGTTTGGATGATGATGCTGGGCGCCGGGCGCGCCGGACGCGGTGCCGCGGGCTACTGCAACGCGATGAAGTCGATCGGATCCACGGCGAGCGCATCGCGGGCGACGTCCCACGAATGCATAAGGTGTAAGCGCTGCTTGCGCAAGCGCGCAGAATCAACGGCGGTGGAGCCGGGGAGGCTGAATCTCTGTGTCGGGGGGAAGGAGATCCGGGTAGCACGGGGAGAGGTTTGCTGCTGCACGCCCGTGCTTGCTGCGTTTTCTGAGGAATGCACGATGCGCCTCCCCGCTCACCGCCTAAACGCGCACCCGAGTGCTGCTCTCGAATGCGTTGCTGTCATTATCTCCGGCGGGGTGCGCAGCATAACATAACAAACGCTTATGCTGTTCTGTGCGTAGCATGGTATGGCCATTTACCTGCGGAAACGATGGATGCGGGGCGCGTGTCTACCGTAGTTCTTAAGTGATTCGGCAGAGGTCGTCCATGGGTGCGAGGGCTGGGGAAGGCTGCTGGGGCGTTGCCGTGGCCGCATCCGGTTATCCATCGCGTCTGCGCCCCGTGCCTATACCTTGCCCGTCCGCCGCGGTTGCTCCGCCGCGCGCACCTGCTCGATGACGCGCGCCATGGTCTCGTCGATGCGGTCGCGCTTGAGTTCGCACTCCCAGATGGTGATGGGCGTCCACCCCATGGCCTCGAGCTCCGCGATGGCGCGTTGGTCGCGCTCCACGTTGCGGCGGAACTTCGCCTCCCAGAACTCGGTGTTGCGGCGCGGCATGGACGGGTTGCAGTGCGGGCAGCGGTGCCAGAAGCAGCCGTTCACGAAGATGGCGACCTTGCGCCCCGGGAAGGCGATGTCCGGGCGACCGGGTGCCTTCTTCCACTGCAGGCGGTAGCCGGTGAGCCCTGCTGCGCGCAGGCGTTGGCGCACGAGCAGCTCGGGCTTGGTGTTCTGCCGCTTGTTGCCCTGCATGGAATGGCGGCTGTCATGGCGGCGCTTCGCGAGCGCGCGCAGGTCCTCGCGGCTCTCGGCGTCGGCGAGGGCGTGGACGAGCTCGACGTCGGCGGGCATCCACGTGAGCGTGGCGAGCGAGCGCCGCTCGACCCAGCGGATCTGGAGCTGGCGGTCGCTCTTCTGGGGCTCGCCCTCCTCGATGCGGCAGAGGAAGCACTCCATGGAGAGGTGGAAATCGGGGTAGTCGTACTCCACGGTGTAGATATCCTGCAGGTCGGTGATGCGCACTTTGAGCTCCTCGGCGAGCTCGCGCCGGCAGGCGTCCGCGGCGGTCTCGCCGCGCTCCAGCTTGCCGCCTGGGAACTCCCAGAGCCCCTTCATGTCGCCGTAGCCGCGCTGCACGGCGAGCACGCGATCGGCAGCGGGCTCGGACGCGGCCGCGGGTGCGCCCGCCGCCGTGCCTGCGTTGGCCGCCGTGTTTGCGTTGACCGTCGTGCCCGCGCCTTCCGCGCCGCCCGCGCGGTCTTCGCCGCGCCCGTCATCGCAGATGATCCCCGCTGCCACGCGGATCGTTTTCATGGGGCTCCTCTCGCGTTCGCCTGCGTGCCCTATGGTAGCAAACCTTACAAAAACGCAATCCAAGCGTAAGGCAAATCGATGGCACCGCCGACCCCCTCCTGCGAGGATATGCTTAGGAGGTGGTTCGGATGAAGACCACGAACAAGCAGCAGCGTGAACTCCGCCCGACCGCGGCGCGCACCACGGGGCTTGCCTATGCGAGCCCGTACGACCGGCCGACGCAACCCGCGCCGAAGAACCCGGTGGTGCGCGCGGGCATGTCGCTCGTCGAGATGCTCATCTGGATCGTCGTGATGGCGGTGCTGTCCCTCGGCATGATTGTTATGCTGTGGAACGTATCGCGCTGACCCGCCCCGCGTGCAAAAAGGGACGGGTCCAACGTGATGTAAAAGGTAACGTTTTGAACCCGTCCCTTTATGACGCATCGGGCGGCGCCCCGCGCGGCAGGACCAAAGCCTGTCCCCAAATGTAGCAAAAAGTAACGTTTTGAACCCGTCCCTTTATGACGCAAGGAAGGAAGATCATGGAGTATTCCACGCAGGCGCAGCATCCCGTGCTCGAGGTGCGCCACATCGAGAAGGTCTACGGAAGCCGCAACAACGTCACGCACGCCCTGCGCGACGTCTCGTTCTCCGTCACCCAGGGCGATTTCGTGGGCATCATGGGCGCCTCGGGCTCCGGCAAGTCGACGCTGCTCAACTGCGTCTCGACCATCGACAAGGTCACGGGCGGCAGCGTGCTCATCAACGGCGAGGACGTCACGCGCCTGAAGTCGCAGAAGCTCACGAAGTTCCGCCGCGAGCAGCTGGGCTTCATCTTCCAGGACTCGAACCTGCTCGACACCCTCACCGCGCGCGAGAACATCGCCCTGCCGCTCACCATCAGCCGCACGCCCGCGAAGGAGACGCTTGCCCGCGTGGGCGAGGTCGCGCTGCGCCTCGGCATCCAGGAGACGCTCGACAAGTACCCCTACCAGCTCTCTGGCGGCCAGCAGCAGCGCGTGGCGGCGGCGCGCGCCCTCGTGACCGACCCCGCCATCATCATGGCCGACGAGCCCACCGGCGCGCTCGACTCCAAGAACGCGCGCCTGCTGCTCGAGAGCTTCGAGACCATGAACCGCAGCTACCAGGCGACCGTCCTCATGGTCACGCACGACAGCTTCGCCGCGAGCTACACCAAGCGCGTGCTCTTCATCCGCGACGGCCGCATCTTCACCGAGCTCCGCCGCGGCGACACGAGCCGCCAGGAGTTCTTCGATCGCATCATGGGCGTCGTGGCCATGATGGGCGGGGAGGGTTCCGATGCTCTGTAAGATCGCGCTGGGCAACGTGCGCCGCGCAGGCAAGGACTACCTCATCTACCTGCTCACGCTCACGCTTGCCGTCACGGTGTTCTATGCGTTCAACACCATCTCCGTCCAGGTGGACGTCGCGGGCGTCACCGAGCAGAACGCAGGCATGGGCGAGACCCTCGGCGGCATCATCAGCGGGCTCACGATCTTTTTGGGCTTCGTGATGGGCTTCCTCATGGTGTACGCGAATAACTTCATCATGAAGCGCCGCAAGAAGGAATTCGGCCTGTACCAGGTGCTCGGCATGAGCCGCGGCCAGGTGGCGCTCATCATGGCCATGGAGACGCTCTTCGTGTCCGCTGCTGCCCTCGTGCTGGGCATCCTGTGCGGACTTGGCCTCTCGTGGCTCATGGTGTTCTTCACCGCGGGCATCTTCAAGACGCAGATCGCCGATTTCCACTTCTTCTTCTCGCTCGGCGCCTTCATGATCACGGTGGGCTGCCTCGTGGCGATCTTCATCGTGACGCTCATCTTCAACCTGCGCGTGGTGGCGCGGGCGAAGATCATCGACCTCATGAGCGCGGCTCGCAAGAACGAGGTCGTGCGCATGCGCAACCCCTGGGTCTCGGCCGTGGTGTGTCTCGTGGGCGCGGCGGCCATCGGTGTGGCGTACGCGCGGCTGCTCCACGACGGCCTGCCCTACGACGGCGAGCCCGAGGCCATGACGGGCTTCCTCATCACCACCATCACGGTCGTAGCGGGCACAATACTCTTCTTCTTCGGCCTCTCGGGCTTTTTGCTCAAGGTGCTCCAGGCGGCGCGCGGCCTGTATTGGCGCGGCCTCAACATGGTCACCATGCGTCAGCTCGCGGCCAAAGTGAACACCGTGAGCTTCTCGATGGCCATGATCGCGATGATCCTCTTTCTGGCGATCACCTCGGTCACGGCGGGCATGTCGCTCGCGAGCGTGATGAACGAGACCGTGGAACGCGGCACGCCGGTGGACTACTCGCGAACGCTTGTGTATTTCTCGCAGGACACCGCGGATGAGATGAACAGCTTCTCCGCGAGCGAGGACGGCGAGGGCAAGCGGTACGCGCCGGCGACCGACCCGGTGGACATCATCGAGGCGAGCGCGAACGATACGGTGGCGTTTGATACCTCGGAGGAGCACGCGTTCGACCTTGCCTCCATCGCGGGCAGGCACGTGCAGATCGACGCCTACGATTCGACGCCGCGCGGCGAGCACATGCCCCTCGTGACGCTGAACGAGCTGTGCGACGCGGTGCACATGGATCTGCCGGCGGGCACCGAGAACTCCGAAGCCTCCACGCAGGGGCTCATGGTGGTGAAGGAGAGCAATTACAATGACTACCTGCGCTTCCGCGGGCTGGAGCCCATCGATTTGGGCGAGGACGGCTACACCATCACCTCGGACATGGGCGCGACGGTGAACGACGTGTACAACGCGGTGCTGCGGGAGGGCGTCGAGCTCGAGATCGGCGGGCGTGTGCTCAAGCCGGTGCAGGACAAGGTGAACGAGGACGCGAGTACGTTCATCAACGCGATGTTCGGCATGAACGCGGGCACGATCATCCTGCCGGATGACCTGGTGGACAGCCTCGACCTGCCGCCGTACAACAGCTACCTGCTGCTCAACTACGCCGACGGCATCTCGACCGAGGAGGGCGACGCCTTCATCAACGAGTACCGCTATTATGGCGACGTGACGGACGACCAGGGGCAGCTCATCGGCAGCTGGGGCACGGAGGCGACGCGCACCGAGAGCTACGAGAGCGTGAACTCCATGAACGGCCTCATCAGCTACCTGGCCATCTACATCGGTTTCGTGCTCGTAGTGGCGTGCGCGGCGATCGTGACCATCCAGCAGCTCTCGGGCGTGGCGGATGCGAGCGAGAACTACCGCATCCTCTCCGAGCTCGGTACCGAGCGGCGTGACATCGCGCATTCCGTGCTCGCGCAGCAGACGGTGTTCTTCGTGTTCCCGCTCGCGCTGGGGGTGGCGCATTCCTGCGTGGCGCTCTCGGTGATCGTCAAGCTCGTCGAGCTGTTCGGCGGGTTCTCGATCGGCGGTGCGGCGGCCTTCACCGCGGCCATCTTCGTGGTGGCCTACGGCGGTTACTTCTTCGTGACGTACCTCATGAGCAAGGGCATCATCCGCGATGCCACGCGCATCCGCCGCAGCCTGTGATGCATATGGGTGCGAGCTGGGACGGCATGGTGCAGGGGCTCTTTGATACCTGGTTGCCGCTTTTGGGATGGGTCGCTGCGGCCGTGGCGCTGTGGCTGGCGTTTCGGAGCCTGTGGCATCGCGACTAGCGGTTTTGCGCGGCTCGGGACGGGCGGGTTCTTCGGGATCCGCCCGTTTTTCGTGCGACGCGGGGCGTGCGCGGGCGGCTGCGAAGGTGTTCGAGCTCCGAATCTGAGTGGGATTTGGGAAGCTGCGAGTAGACAGCACGTCCTGATCAGAAAAAGCGCTGGTAGCGAGGATGGGCATAGCGAGGCTACTGAGCGATTCCCAAATCCCACTCAGATTCGGAGCTCGAACTTGCGCGCGAGTCA
>CAPI01000012.1 GCA_000333815.1 [Collinsella] massiliensis | reverse complement strand
GGAGCCGGAGTCGCCGTCGACCTCGCTGGGGCCGGAATAGGTAGCGGAGCGGAGCGCCCCGGCCTCGGCATCGCCCTGGGGGCTCACCGGCGCCTGGCGGACCTCCGTGCGCAGCACCGTGCGCAGGTAGTCCTCGTACATCGCGCTCACGAGCGCGCCGAAGGCGGCGTGCGCCTCGGAGCGGTACTCGGTGAGCGGGTCGCGCTGGCCGAAGCCGCGCAGGCCGATGCCCTGCTTGAGGTAGTCCATCTCCTGGAGGTAGCTCATCCAGCGCGTGTCGATGACGCGGAGCATGACCTGGCGGTCGAGCTCGCGGATGAGGTCCTCGCCCAGGCGCTCGGCCTTCTCGTCATAGCAGGTGCGCACGAAGTCGAGCACCTCGGCCGTGAGCGCGTCGGTGTCGTCGCCCTCGAAGCTCGGGGCGTCAGGTCGGCCCGTGAGCTCGACGACCCACCGGCGCAGGCCATCGAGGTCGGGGTCGCCCGCGTGCTCGCCGCCGCAGAACTCCTGCACGCCGCGCGCGACGGTGTCCTCCATGACCTCGCTCGTGTGCGCCGCGAGGTCCTTGCCATCGAGGATGCGGTTGCGTTCCTCGTAGATCTCCATGCGCTGCTTGTTCATGACGTCGTCGTACTCGAGCACGTTCTTGCGCATGGAGAAGTTGATGTTCTCGACCTTGCGCTGCGCGCTCTCCACGGCCTTCGACACGAGCTTGTTCTGGAGCGCCATGTCGTCCATGTCGGCCGCGGACATGAGTCCGGAGAGCTTCTCCACGCGCTCGCCGCCGAAGAGCCGCATGAGGTCGTCCTCGAGCGAGAGGTAGAACTGCGTCTCGCCGGGGTCGCCCTGACGGCCGGAACGACCGCGCAGCTGGTTGTCGATACGGCGGCTCTCGTGGCGCTCGGTGCCGATCACGCACAGGCCGCCCGCCGCGACGACCTGCTCGTGCTCGCGGGCGCACAGCACCTTGGCGCGCGCGAGCTCCTCGGCGTAGGCCGCGGCGAACGCCTCCTCGTAGCCCTCGGCCTCCGGGTCGAGACCGCGCGCCTCGGCGTTCTCGCGCGCCAGCTCCTCCGGGTTGCCGCCGAGCAGGATGTCCGTACCACGGCCGGCCATGTTCGTCGCGATGGTCACGGCGCCCAGGCGACCCGCCTGCGCGACGATGTGCGCCTCGCGCTCGTGGTACTTGGCGTTGAGGACCTCGTGCTTGATGCCGCGCTTGGACAGCTCGCGCGAGAGCCGCTCGGAGCTCTCGATGGACACGGTGCCCACGAGCACCGGCTGGCCGGCGGCGTGGCGCTCGGCCACATCGTCCACGACGGCGCGGTACTTCGCGTCGATCGAGCGGTAGATGAGGTCGTCGTGGTCGACGCGGATGACCGGCTTGTTGGGCGGGATCACCTGCACGGGCAGCTTGTAGATCTCGCGGAACTCGGCATCCTCGGTAAGGGCGGTACCCGTCATGCCCGAGAGCTTGTCGTACAGGCGGAAGTAGTTCTGCAGCGTGATGGTGGCGAGGGTCTGGTTCTCCTCGCGGACGAGCACGCCTTCCTTGGCCTCGATGGCCTGGTGCAGGCCGTCGGAGTAGCGCCTGCCCTCCATGATGCGGCCGGTGAACTCGTCGACGATCTTGACCTCGCCGTTCGTGACCACGTACTGCTGGTCGCGGTGGAACATGTATTGCGCCTTGAGCGCCTGCTGCAGGTGGTTCACGAGCGAGCCGGAGAGGTCGGCGTAGATGTCGTCGATGCCCAGGCGCTTCTCGATCTTGCGCAGGCCCTGCTCCGTAGCGGCGATGGTGTGCTTGGCCTCGTCCATCACGAAGTCGCCGTCGGGCTCGGGCGCCGGTTCGGGCGAGAGCGGGTCGCGCACGACCTCGGGGGCGCGCTTCAGGCCGCGTACCGCGCGCGCGAAGTCCTTGTAGGTGCTCGCCGAGCGCGTGCCCGCGCCGGAGATGATGAGCGGCGTGCGCGCCTCGTCGATGAGGATCGAGTCGACCTCGTCCACGATGGCGTACGCGTGCCCGCGCTGCACGCGCTGGCTGGCGCGCAGCACCATGTTGTCGCGCAGGTAATCGAAGCCGAACTCGGAGTTCGTGCCGTACGTCACGTCCGCGGCGTACGCCGGGCGCTTCTGGTCGAGCGGCATGCCGTTCTGCAGCAGGCCGACCTCCATGCCCAAAAAGCGGTAGATCTGCCCCATCCACTCGGAGTCGCGCTTGGCCAGGTAGTCGTTCACCGTGACGATGTGCACGCCGGTGCCGGGGATGGCGTTCAGATAGCCGGCGAGCGTGGACACGAGCGTCTTGCCCTCGCCGGTCTTCATCTCCGCAATCTGCCCTTCGTGGAGCGTCATGCCGCCGATGAGCTGGACGTCGAAGTGACGCAGGCCCGTGGTGCGCCGCGACGCCTCGCGGACCGTGGCGAACGCCTCGGGCAGCATGCTATCGAGCGACTCCCCGTTCGCGTAGCGCTCGCGGAAGAGCACGGTCTGGTGCGCGAGCTCCTCGTCGTCCATCGCTTCGTACGTCGGCTCGAGGCTGTTGATGCGCTCGACGATCTTTTGGTAGCGCTTCAGCTCCTTGTCGGAACCCACGGAGAGGAGTTTAGAGAAAAAACCCATGTAACGTTCCCTTTTCACGCGTCGAAACCGAACGCCGACGGGGCGGAACCGCGCCGAGGCGGGCATGCGGCTTCGACAGACATGTTAAACCCGCACTACTGTACCCGTTCGAGCTGCGGGGGTGAGCTGGGATGCGCATGCGCACGGAGAAACCACGGGCGTGCGGGCTGGCGGGCGCAGGCGGGCGGGGCGGCAGGCAGGGCTGGCGCGCGGGCGGCGGGGTGGCACGGGGCGGTGGGTTGGCGCCCGTGGGCGGCCTGGCGGGCGCGCTTGGCGGCGGATGCTACGGGCGGCACGGGACTACGCGGAACGACGGGCTGCGCAGAGCAGAAGGCAGTGGCTCCCGCGGCCACGGACGGATCGCTCGAGCCCCGATACTGTGTGAGATTCGCCGCTCGCCTGGTACAAGCCACTCGCGGCCGAATACGACCTGCGGTTTTCGTGCGCGGATGCGTCGTATACTGAACGTATCGCCAATCCCACACAGTATCGGGACGCGAACGCGATGCAAGAGCCCGGAAAGCACCACACCATGGAAGGTGAGCCCATGAAATCTATGCGTTTGGCCAAGCGCGCGGTCACCGAACCCGGCGCGCTGCGCGAGATCGTCGAAGCATGCCGGACGGTGCGCGTGGGCGCGCTGGACGATGAGGGCATGTTCATCGTGCCCGTGAGCTTCGGCTATGACTGGGAACTCGATGAGGCGGGCGCGCCGCACCTAACGCTCTGGCTGCATTCGGCGGGCGAAGGTCGCAAGGCCGCTGCGTTTACCGCACATGGAGCAGACGGCGTCGAGGTCGCCATCGAGATGGACTGCGAGGACGGCGTCATCACCGGTGATTATGCGTGCGCGTATTCCTTCGCGTATCGCAGCATCATGGGAGCCGGCCGCATCTTCCCGGTCGTGGACCGCGAGGACAAAGCACGTGGCCTCGCGCGCATCATGGCGCACATGGCACCCGACGCGCCGAGCACGTTCCCGGATGCCGCGCTCGACCGTGTAGCGGTCTGGCGCATCGAGATCGATCACTTCACCGGCAAACAGCGACAGCCCAAATGATGGGCGGACGCGCCGGGGGCCGGTAAGTCGAGCCTTGCGCAGCGCTTACTCGCCCTCATGGAACGAGCCAAGATACCGCTCAAGCATCCGCTGCATGTCAGTCATGTCATGCACCATGGCATCGGCTTGCGACTGGTCGATCGCCACGCGCGTCTCCTCATAGGCGATCACCAGGCCGATTCCCGCCGCCTTCGCCGCCGCGATTCCATAGGTTGAATCCTCAAGCGCCATGCAGCGCTCGGGGCGGACCTCGCCGCCCGCCACGCGCGAAAGCTCGGCCAAGGTGTTGAGGTAGATCTGCGGATGCGGCTTGCTCTGGGGAACGTTCTCACCGCTATACACCACATCGAATCGATCCAGGACACCACAGGCCGAAAGGACTTCCTCGATGTGCGCTAAGGCAGACGAGGAGCACACGGCCGTCGCGACGCCGCGCGATCTCAGCGTATCGAGCACGTTGACCGTTTCTGCACGGAAGAGTGCCGCGTAATCAAGCCCGGCGCGCTGAGCTTTGTCGAACTCGATGAATCGCCGATGCGTCTCCCCTTCCGACCACGCGCAATGGGTGAGCTCGCGAAGTCGACGGTCGAGCGCCGCATACGACGCGCCTACCAACGAGGCAAAGCCCGCCTCGTCTGACGGTTCGCCATGTACAGCATTGACCGCGCGCACAAATTCGCATTGAATGCGATGGTCGATCATTTCGGTGTCGACGATAACGCCATCCATATCGAAGATGAAGGCATCGAGCGGAGCGGATACAGGCATGTTCATGAGAGCTCCTCTGGAATCATCCCAGAGGCGACGGTCGATGGGCGGCGCAGACGCGTTCTACGACATGCCGGACTGTCTCGTCCCCCGAGTACGGAACCGAGGGCGGCTGCAGCCCTCGGCGTTGCGCGATCGCGCGCCTCAATCATACCATTCGGCGCCGCGGAGAACGGTCGCGCGCCCCATGCCGATCGATGCTGCGCGAAACGGTCGCATAACTCGAGGGTGGACCGCATATTTGGGATTCACCCTCGAGTTATGCGACGCTTTTGAGGTGAGGCGGCGGCCTTAAACCCGGCCGGGGGTGTACCGCGCCGCACATGAAAAGACCCCGCCGCGGAAGCGACGGGGTCCCATACCGATACGGTTGTGCGGAGATGCTACTCGGCAGCCGTCTCCTCGACGACCACGGTCTCCTCGACGGGAGCAGCCTCCTCAGCGGGAGCGGCCCCCTCGGCAGCGGTGGCCTCCTCGGCCTTCTTGGCGGCCTCGGCAGCGTACTTAGCGGCACGCTTGGCCTTCTCGGCGGCCTTGGCCTCGCGCTCGGCGGCCTTCTTGGCAGCGGCCTCCTCGGCAGCGGCCTGCTTGGCGGCCTTCTTGGCGGCCTCGCGCTCGAGGGCGGCCTTGGCGGCGCCACCGAACTTCTGCTCGAAGCGGCCGACGCGTCCACCGGTGTCGACGAACTTCTGCTGGCCCGTGTAGAACGGGTGGCATTCGTTGCAGAGCTCGACGCGGATCTCGGGAACGGTGGAGCGGGTCACGAACGTGTTGCCGCAGGAGCAGCGGACCGTGCACTCCATGTACTCGGGATGGATTCCAGGTTTCATGCAGGGACTCCTTACCATCGCGTCCTGGTTACCGACCAGGACATAAGGCGCCTTGGTTTCCGACCAAGGCAGAAACAACCGGATTAGAATAGCACACGATCCCCCGCGCTGCCAGCATGCAAAAAGCCTACAGATTTCTGGGGCTCGGCGGGCAGCGACCGCCCCGCCCGGCGGCGCCCCACTGTTACGAAACGGCGCGCAAGATGCAGGCGCCGGGCAATTGGGTATAAAGGAACTCATGCGTCCGCACCGCGACGCGCCCCGCGAGCCCGAGAGAAAGGCCTCACCCATGGCAGAAGTCGCCCAGAACCGCATCGTCATCACCGTCCTCGGCAAGAACCGCCCCGGCATCGTCGCCGCCGTGTCGCGCGTGCTCGGCGAAGAGGGCATCGATATCCGCGACATCACGCAGAGCATCATCGAGGAGATCTTCACCATGACGATGATCGCCGACATGGGCGCCGCCTCGACGTCGTTCGCCGAGCTCCAGGAGCGCCTGAGCGCCGTCGGGCAGGAGATCGGCGTGGACGTGCAGATCCAGCGCGAGGACGTCTTCAACTTCATGTACCGCCTCTAGCGCGGGCACCGGCGCGCGCCGGCCGCACGCACCTCGCGCCGCGCTCCGCGCCACGATCTGAAGGGGCCGCTTATGAGCATGATCGAACTGAATATGAACCGCCCGGGCATCGCCGAGCGCTTGACCGTCAACTTCGCCGAGACCCGTTCCATCACGCCGTCGACGAAGCGCCTGTACGATGGGGCGGCCATGGTGCCCTACAACGAGGCGCTCTTCCGCGAGCACGACGTCAAGCGCGGCCTGCGCAACGCGGACGGGTCCGGCGTGGTGGCCGGCCTCACCCGCATCTCGGACGTGCACGGCTACAACAAGGTCGACGGGGTGCTCGTGCCCGACGAGGGAAAGCTCACCATCTGCGGCTATGATATCGAGGACCTCGTGACCCACGCCCAGGAGGAGCAGCGCTTCGGCTACGAGGAGATCGTCTTTTTGCTGCTCACGGGCGAGCTGCCCCGGCAGGATGAGCTCGACGCCCTGCGCGAGCGCGTCGCGAGCATGCGCATGCTGCCGAAAGGCTATGTGAGTGAGTTCCCCATCTCCACAAAATCCAAGAGCATCATGAACGTGCTCTCGCGCGCCGTGCTGCTGCTCTACGCGTTCGACGAGACGCCGGACGACATCTCGCCCGCGCACGAGGTCGACGTGGCGCTCTCGCTGCTCGCGCGGCTGCCGCGCATCGCCGCCATCGCGCACACCACGCGCCAGGCGGAGCTCGAGGGCAGGCGCGCGCACGTGCCGCGGCCCGTCGACTCCTACTCCATGGCCGAGACCATCCTGCAGATCCTGCGCGAGGGCGACGACTTCACCAACGACGAGGCGATGCTCCTCGACGTCATGCTCATGCTCCATGCCGAGCACGGCGGCGGCAACAACTCCACCTTCGCGTGCCGCGTGCTCTCGAGCTCGGCGACGGACGCCTACTCCGCCTACTCCGCCGCGATCGGCTCGCTCAAGGGGCCGCGGCACGGCGGCGCGAACTCCAAGGTCACCGCCATGCACGCGGACATCCGCGAGCACGTGCGCCGCTGGGACGACGACGGCGAGGTCGCGGGCTACCTCATGAAGATCCTGAACCGCGAGGCCTTCGACGGCTCCGGCCTCATCTACGGCATGGGGCACGCGGTCTACACGCTCTCGGACCCGCGCGCCAAGCTCTGCCGCCGCTACGCCCGCAAGCTCGCCGAGGAGAAGGGGCTGGGCGAGGAGTTCGCGCTCATCGAGCGCATCGAGCGCCTCGCGCCGCAGGTGATGCGCGACGTGCGCGGCACGGACAAGCCCATCTGCGCGAACATCGACCTCTACACCGGCTTCATCTACAACATGCTCGGCGTGCCGGAGGACCTCTACACGCCGCTGTTCGCTGTGGCGCGCATGGCCGGCTGGGCGGCACACCGCATGGAGGAGATCTACGGCGCGAACCGCATCATCCGCCCCGCGTACAATTCCGTCATGACCTACGAGCCCTACGTGCCGCTCGCCGAGCGCGGTTAGAAAGGGTGGCGCATGATCGTATTCTCGGACCTCGACGGCACGTTCCTCACCTCCGATAAACAGGTGAGCGCAGGCAACCTCGCGGCGCTCGACGCGCTCGCGGCCGCGGGCATCCCGTTCGTCCCCTGCACCGGGCGCGCGCTCACCGGCATCGCCCGGCCCATCATCGAGCACCCCGCCGCGCGCTACGCCATCACGTCGAACGGCGCCGCGATCACCGACCTGCGCGCCGGAGCCGTCATGCGCCGCGTCGACCTGGGCCGGGAGCGGGCGCTCGCCTGCTACGAGCTCACGCGCGGGCGCGACGTGACGTTCGACATCTTCGCCGACGGACGCATCTATACACATCGGAGCTGCTACGACCGGCTCGGCGAGTACATCGCTGACCCCACGGTCCTCGCCTCCGTGCGCCGCTCGCGCACGACCTACGACGGCGAGACGGGCGCGTTCCTCGCGGGGCTCGAGCATATCGAGCGCGTCGCCATGTACTGGTACGACGCGCGCGACCGTGACGCCATCCTGGGCGAACTCGCGGGCGCGACCGACCTGAGCGTCGTGCGCTCCGTCGAGAACGACATCGAGATCTCGGATGCGGGCGCCACGAAGGGCCTCGCGCTCGTGTGGCTCTGCGGCGAGCTCGGCATCCCCGTCGAGGAGGCCGTCGCGTTCGGCGACAACATCAACGACACCTCGATGCTCGAGGCGGCGGGGCTGGGCGTGGCGATGGGCAACGCGGAACCCGAGGCGAAGGCCGCCGCCGACGCCATCGCAGCCACCAACAACGAGGACGGCGTCGGCGCCTTCCTGCTGCAGCTGCTCGCCGAGCGGCGGTAGGCGGCGGACGGAGCCGTCTCGCCCCGGTTGACGCCCCGAAATGGCGGGCTAAACCCAGAATGCGCGAAACGAGCGTTTTATAGGCACCCCCGGAAGTAGCG
>CAPI01000013.1 GCA_000333815.1 [Collinsella] massiliensis | reverse complement strand
CGACGCCGTGCCTCCTGCGCGCCCAGGCGCTCGCGCGCGAGGGCGAGCTTGAGCACCCGATGCACCATGAGGTCCGGATAGCGGCGGATGGGGCTCGTGAAGTGGCAGTACGCCGCCGCGCCGAGGGCGTAGTGCCCCAGGTTCTGCGGCCGGTACACCGCGCGCTGCATCGCGCGGAGCAACAGCGCGTTCACGAGCTCGGCCTCCGGCGTCCCCGCCACGTCGGCGAGGGCGGCGCGCATCGCAGGTATCTCGCCCGCCGCGATGGCGAGCGCGCGCCCGCGGTCGATGATGCCGAGCTCCACGAGCGCGGCAGCGGCCGTCTGGAGGTGCTCCGGCGTGGGCGGCTCATGCACGCGGTAGACGGCCTCGAGGTCGCGGCGGACGAGCCACGACGCCACGCATTCGTTCGCGACGAGCATCGCCTCCTCGACGAGCGCGGTGGCCGCCGTGCGGTGCCGCACCACGAGGTCGCGGGGCTCGCCGTCGGACCCCATGAGCGCATGGACCTCGACGGTGTCGAAATCGATCGCCCCGCGCCGTGAGCGCACCTGGGCGCGCAGGCGCGCGAGCTCATCGGCGAGGCGCAGCACTTCGCGCACATCGACGCCCTCCTCCGCCGCGCGCGCCACGGCGTCCTCGGCCACACCCGCCCCGCCGTCCAGGAGCGCCTGCGCCTCGTCGTAGGACAGGCGCACCCGCGAGCGCATGACGCTCGGATAGGGCACGGCGCCCTGCAGCCGGCCGCGCGCATCGAACGTCATGTCGACCGTCATGGCGAGGCGGTCCTCGCCCGGCCGCAGCGAGCACAGGTCGTTCGACAGGCGCTCAGGGAGCATGGGCAGCACGCGGTCGGCCAGGTACACCGAGGTCGTGCGCCGCCTGGCCTCGAGGTCGATGTCGTCACCCCACGCCACGTAGTGCGAGACGTCGGCGATGTGCACGGACAGGGCGAAGCCGCCCTCCGCGGTGCGGGAGATGGAGAGCGCGTCGTCGAAGTCGCGCGCGTCCACCGGGTCGATGGTGAGCGCGAAGCGGTCGCGCACATCGCGGCGGAGCGGGTCGGCGAGCGCGCCGTCCACGTCGAGCAGGAGCCCCTCCGCCGCGCGGAGCGCCTGCTCGGGGTAGGCGTCGTCCAGGTCATAGCGCGCCATGACGGAGCGGATGCCCAGGTCGGGGGCGTCCGCATCGCCCAGGCGGCGCTCGATCGTCACGACGCCCGACTCATGGCGGCTGGGGTACGAGACGATGCGCGCCCGCACCACGTCGCCTGCTCCCACGCCGAGGCTCGCGGGGGAGCCGTCGCTCGGCAGCACGAAGAAGTCCGCGCGGACCCGCGTGTCGAGCGGCCGCACGCAACCCAAGGGCCCGACCGGCGAGAACGTGCCCACCACCGCGGCGTGCGCGCGCTCGACGACGCTCTCGACCACCGCGCGCTTGCCGCCCTCGCGGCCGCGCTGCACGCTCACTGCCACCACGTCGCCGTCCATGACCTCGCGGAGCGATCGGTTCGCGAGCCTGAGCGTCCCCTCGGCGCACGCGACCTCGCCGCCCGCGTCCGTGAGGCGCACCGTTCCCGTCAGGCTCGGCCGCCGCACCGTCCGCGTGGGCTTCCTGCGCCCGCCTGCGCGCTTCCTATGTGCCATAGCTCCCCTCCTTTCCGCTCAAAGCTGGTACCCGTGTACCCGTGGGCGCCCGCCCCAAGCCCGCGGACGCAAAAGGCGTGCAATGCGCCGAAATCGCCACATTGCACGCCTGGACGTGTCTGTATGCCCGCGGGGCGTCGAGCTCGCCTGAGCCCGCGCCATCCCACGGAAGCGCCGGTGGAACCCGGTCCGCGCGCTACACCTTCAGGTAGCGGCGCATCGCGATGGCCGATCCGAAGAGGCCGATCACAAGGCCGACCACCACGAGGGCCGCGTACGTGGTGAGGTACACCTCGAGCGGGATGTTGAACGGCATCCAGCTCACCATGTTCTGCACGCGCGGCATGAGGAGGTTCCGCACGAGCTCGAGCACGCCGATGGCGAGGAGCGACCCCAGAAGCGCCTGGAGCACGCCCTCCGTGACAAACGGCCCGCGGATGAAGCCGTTCGACGCGCCCACCAGGCGCATGATGGCGATCTCGCGGCGGCGCGCCGTGATGGAGAGGCGGATGGTGTTGTTGATGAAGATGAACGCGATGAACGTAAGCAGCGCCACGAGGACGATGCACGCGATGCGGATGTAGCCGGTGATCTGGAACAGGCGCCCCACCATCTCCTGGCTGTAGAGCACGTCGTCGTCCGGGTTGCCCGTGTCGCTGATGGCCTGGAAGTCGGGGTCGTCCTTGATGCGGTCGGCCATGGCCTCGACCTGCGAGGAGTCGTCCATGATGATCTCATACGAGCGCGGCAGCGGGTTCTCGCCGTCGAGCGCCGCGAGCGTCGAGTCGGCGCTCGAGGACATGTTGGCGTACTCCTGGTACGCGTCCTCCTTCGTCTTGAAGTTGACGGAGGCGACGTTGTCCCAGCTCTCGAGCTTCTCCTTGAAGGCCTCGACGTCCTCGTCGGACGCGTCGTCCGAGATGAACGCGTTGATGGTCACGGTGTCCTCGATGGTGCCGATGGCAGACGAGATGAGCGCCGAGCCCACGATGAACAGGCCGATGATGAACAGCGACAGAAAGATGGTGATGACCGCGCCGAACGACGTCGTCCAGTTGCGGAAGAAGTGGCTGAATGCCTCGCGCAGCGAGTAGCCGATGTTAGAAGGCGCCATAGTTGCCGTAGCCTCCCCTCTCCTGGTCGCGGATGACATGGCCGGCCTCGAGCGCGATGACGCGGCGGTGCATGGAGTCGACCATCTCGCGGTCGTGCGTGGCGACGATCACCGTGGTGCCGGCGCGGTTGATGCGCTCCAGGAGCTTCATGATGCCGAGCGAGATGGCCGGGTCGAGATTGCCCGTGGGCTCGTCGCAGATGAGCAGCGGCGGGCGGTTGACCATGGCGCGCGCGACGTTCACGCGCTGCTGCTCGCCGCCGGAGAGCTGGTCGGGCGTGGAGTTCATCTGGTCCGCGAGGCCCACGAGGCGCAGCACCTCG
Source organism: [Collinsella] massiliensis (assembly GCA_000333815.1). Lineage (GTDB taxonomy): Bacteria > Actinomycetota > Coriobacteriia > Coriobacteriales > Coriobacteriaceae > Enorma. Next base: position 5,985 of record CAPI01000013.1, on the reverse strand, counting down.
GGCACCTGCGCGCGGATGACGCCGCGCGGCTTGCCGATGCACTCGAGCGCGAAGGCCACGTTCTCATAGGCGGTCTTGTTCGGCAGCAGGCGGAAGTCCTGGAACACGATGCCCATCTGGCGGCGCAGGTAGGGAACCTTGCGGTTGCGGATGCGCATGAGGTCCTGGCCAGCCACGATCACGCGGCCGGACGTGGGCTTCACCTCGCGCATGATGGTGCGCAGCAGCGTCGACTTGCCCGAGCCGGAATGGCCGACGAGGAAGACGAACTCGCCCGGGTAGACCTCGAGGTTCACGTCCTCGAGGGCGGGCTTGTTCGGCTGCGCCGGGTAGATCTTCGTGACGTGCTCCATCACGATGACGGGCTCGACGCCCGCCTCGTGCGCCATCTTCTTGCGCGACTCGCCCACCGGGGCGAAGACCGAGGTGAAGTCCCCGCTCTCGAGCGCAGTGTTGAGCGTCGCGACCTCGTGCGCCTGGTCCGCCCCCACCGCCGGCTCCGCGGGGTCGGGGATGGAAGGGATGGACGCCAGGGCGGCGTTGGTGCCCGCGGGGGCACCGGAGGCCTGCGTGTAGCCCGCGCCCGTGCCGCCCGGGGCGGGCGCTTCAGGCGAGGGCACGTTGGCGAACGGGCTCACCTGCGACGTCGGCATCTCAGGATGGTAGGCGAACGGATCGAGCTCCGGCGCCGCCGGCTCGGGCATCCCCGCGTCGGCTTGTGGATACAAAGGCGTTTGCGCATCCTCGTCGGGCGAGGAATACGCGAAGTGGGAAGCGGTGCCCGGTGCGTTCGCTGCCGGTGCGTCCTGCCCATCTTCGACGGTACGGAAGTGGTTGCCCACTGCAGCTCCTTCGAGTCGTGCGTTTAAACTACATACGCGCTTATTCTAGCAGGAAGCGCGAGGGCACACAGAATCAGCAGGGCGCGGGCGCGTTCTTCACCTTCCCACCTCCTTTTCCGCGCTGCGGCCGCCGCAACATGGCCGGCGGCTTTCACGCGAAGCCGCGGCCGCATACGGTTGACCACACAAAAAGGCTCGCAGGGCGCCGCCCCACGAGCCTTCTGCTTCTTGATACACGGCGCCGTGCGCCCAGCGAGCCAGCCGCCTACTTCCCCAGCAGCTCCTTCACGCGCGCGACGATGCCCGCGGCGTCGAGCTGGTAGTACGCGAGCAGCTCGGCGGCGGTGCCGGACTGGCCGAACGTCGTGAGCCCCAGGCGCGACACGGGGACGGGGTGCTTCTCGGAAAGCAGCTCCGCCACAGCCGAACCCATGCCCCCGTAGATGCTGTGCTCCTCGACGGTGAGCACGCGACCCGTCTTCGCGGCGGAAGCGATGATCGTCTCCTCGTCGAGCGGCTTCACGCTGAACACGTCGACGACCTCGGCGGAGATCCCTTCGGCCTCGAGCAGCTCGGCGGCCTTGAGAGCATGCGCCACCTCGACGCCGCATGCCATGATGGAGATATCCGAGCCCTCGCGCGGCACGCCCGCGAACGGCACGTCGCAGGTGAAGGTCTCGTCGTAGACCTCGGGCAGGGGCTCGCGGCCCAGGCGCACGTAGAAGGGGCCGGGCGTCTTCGCCGCGAGGCGGATCGCCGCCACGGCGCTCGCGTAATCCGCCGGCACGAGCACGCGCATGCCGGGCAGCACGCGCATGAGCGCGATGTCCTCGAGCATCTGGTGCGTCGCACCGTCCGCGCCCACGGTGATGCCGGAGTGCGTGGGGCAGATCTTCACGTTCAGGCCGGAGTCGCACACGGTGTTGCGGATCTGCTCCCAGCAGCGCCCCGTGCCGAACACGGAGAACGAGCCGGTGAAGACCGTGCGGCCGGTGAGCGAGAGGCCCGCCGCCACGCCGATCATGTTCTGCTCCGCGATGCCCACGTCGACCAAGCGGTCGGGGTACGCCGCGCCGAGCTTCGCCGTGGTGGTGGAGCCGCACAGGTCCGCGTCCACCGCCATGATGTCCATACCCTCTTCGACGAGCTTCACGAGCGTCTCGCCGAAGGCTGCGCGCGTTGCCTTCGCCATCGCCTACGCCTCCTTTGCCACGGCGGCGAGCGCCTCGGCCGCTGCATCGATCTCTGCCAGTGCCTTGGCCGCTTCCTCGGCATTCGGCGCGACGCCGTGCCAGTTGGCCTGATCCTCCATGAAGGAGACGCCCTTGCCCTTGATGGTGGGGCAGATGAGGGCGGTCGGCGCGCCGGTCGTGGCGACCGCCTCGGCGAGCGCGACGCGGATGGCCGGGATGTCGTGGCCGTTCTCGAGCACGATGACGTTCCAGCCGAACGCGCGGAACTTCGCATCGATCGGCTGCACGGCGCACACGTCGCTCACATGGCCGTCGATCTGCAGGTCGTTGCTATCGATGATGGCGACGAGGTTGTCGATCCCGCGGTGGCCGGCGAACATCGCGGCCTCCCAGTTCTCGCCCTCCTGCAACTCGCCGTCGCCGGTGAGCACGAAGACGCGCTGCGGGTCGGAGCCGTCGCGGGCGGCGTCGAGTGCAAGCCCCATGGCCATGCCGCACCCGATGGAGAGCCCCTGGCCGAGCGAGCCGGAGCAGACCTCCACGCCCGGGCAGAGATGGCAGTCGGGGTGCCCCTGCAGGCGGCTGCCCAGCTTGCGCAGGGTGACGAGCTCCTCGCGCGGGATGTAGCCGATCTGCGCGAGAACGGCGTAGAGCGCGGGCGCCGCGTGTCCCTTCGAGAGCACGAAGCGGTCGCGCGCCGGGTTCTCCGGATCCGCCGGGTCGTAGCCGAGCACGCCGGAGAAGAAGAGCGTCGCCATGATGTCCGTCGCGGAGAGCGACCCACCCGGGTGCCCGCTGCCCGCCGCCGCGAGCATCTCGATCTCGTCGCGCCGCATGCGGTTCGCGATGAGCGCTATCTCCGCATCGCTCCGCGCGCACGCGCTCCTGAGCTGATCAGTTGCCATGTCCATCCCTTCGCATGAGAGGTCCCCCGGTGACGAGACCAATCATAGCAGGTGCGACGCGGAGCGCGGGGGCTCGACATTCCTGCATCATCTTTTCGCAATGGGTTGGTTGGGGACGTGTTCCTTTCAACCCCTTTTTGCGGTTGCGACGGAGCGCCCTTCCGATACCCCGGCCGCAATGGATTGAAAGAAATGGGTTGAAAGGAACACGTCCCCAACCAACCCATTAGTCCTCTGCCTGCCTTATGTGAAACGGGCTGTCCACGCGGCCACCCATCGACCCCGGCGGGTCTGAGGGGAGGTAGTCGACCGTCACGCGCATGCCGACCTCGACCCAGGAGATGTCCTCGGGAACGGCGAAATCCCCGTCAACGCTGAAATCGTACTCCACGATGCTCCCAGCGTCGTACGCGGCGTTATCCTCCTCGACCTCGATGGTCACAAGGCGATCGTCCTCATCCACCGCGAGCACCGTCCCCGTCGACTGGTGCATGGTATCCCACCAGCCGCCGACGACCTCGCCCTCATCGGGACGCCCGAAGCCCTCCGCGCCCATGCGCGCCGCAAAGAAGATCGCCGCGCACATAAGCAGCACGGCAACCAGCACGATCAGAACCGCGACCGCGCCCTTGTGCCCTCGCGTCGGATGGCTCATGCAACCACGTCCCACATGCGTCGCTTAGACGGTGAACTCCTTGAAGCCGTAGCCGATGGCCTCGCTCACGTCCGTGATCATGATGATAGCGTTCGGGTCGTACTCGTGCACGATGGTCTTCACGAGCGAGATCTCGTTCTTGCTCATGATGAGCAGGATCACCGGACGCTCCTTGCCCGTGTAGCCGCCGCGCGCCAGAAGCTCCGTGCAGCCGCGGTCGAGCTCGTCGAAGATGCCCTGCTTGATGTCCTCCCACGCGTCGGACACGATGAACGCCGCGCGCTGGCGGTTGCCGCCGTCCACCACCATGTCGACCACGTAGCCCATGATGACCATGGCGAGCGCCGCGTAGAGCGCGTGCTCGAGCGAGAACACCGGCGCGGAGGCGGCGCACACGGCCACGTCGATCGCCATGACCGTGGCGCCCACGGGCAGCGACGTCTTGCGCGAGATGATCTGCGCGATGGTGTCCGAGCCGCCCGTATTGGCGCCCGCGCGGAACACGAGGCCGTAGCCCACACCCGAGATGATGCCGCCCCAAAGCGCCGAGAGCACGAGGTCGCCCGAGACGCTCTCGAACGAGGCCGCGAGCGGCATGAGCGCATCGCAGAAGAAGCCGAAGAGCACGAAGCCCGTGATGGTCTGCACCATGTAGCGCGTGCCGCCCGTGCGCATGACGAAGAGGAGGAGCACCGCGTTCATGACGATGGTCTGGAAGCCGACGGGCAGGTAGATTCCCTGGCGCGACGCGAGCTCCGCGATGATGGTGGCGAGACCGGTGAGGCCGCCCGCCGCGAGGCCGTTCGAGACCATGAACGCGTCGACCGCGAACGCCGCGATGGCGCACCCGGCGGCGATGAGCGGCACGTCGCGCCAGAACCGCGACCGGATGACGCGCTTGACGTCGACGTGTTTCAGGTTCATACGGGAAGCCATGTGCCCGTCCCTTCTGCGCACGGCCTCCGCTCGCGCGGCGCGCCGCCGTACCTCAACAGGCGCATGGGTTCCGATAGTACCGGATGGATTGTAGCACGCTTGGCCGCTCAGTTATAACGACTTGATACGTCTTACCACCATGTAAAATAACCCCTGGGGTAAATTTACATGGCTAGGCTTCCGCCTCGGCGTTGCCCGTGGCCCAGCGGTGGTAGCCGATGACGAACGGGTCGAGGTAGCCCTCCTCGAGGACGCCGTCCACGTTCGAGGTCTCCACGCCGGTGCGCAGGTCCTTCACCATCTGATACGGGTACAGCACGTAGCTGCGGATCTGGTTGCCGAAGCCGATCTCGGTCTTGGGACCGCGGATCTCGTCGAGCTTGTCCTCGCGCTTCTGGAGCTCGAGCTCGTAGAGGCGCGCCTTCAGGATCTGCATGCACGCGGCCTTGTTCTGGATCTGGCTGCGCTCGTTCTGGCAGGTCACGACGATGCCCGTGGGCAGGTGCGTCACGCGCACGGCAGAGTCGGTGGTGTTCACGCCCTGGCCGCCCGGACCGCTCGCGTGGTACACGTCCACGCGGATGTCGTCGGGCGCGACCTCGATGTCGATGTCGTCCGGCAGCACGGGGATGACCTCGACGCCGGCGAACGTGGTCTGCCGGCGCTTCTTCGCGTCCGTGGGGCTGATGCGCACGAGCCGGTGCACGCCCGCCTCCGCGCGCAGCATGCCGAAGGCGTCCTTGCCCTCGACGGTGATGGTGGCGCGGTCGATGCCGATCTGCTCGGCCGCGGGGCAATCGTTCACCGTAACCTTCCAACCCTTGCGCGCGCAGTACTTCATGTACATCTTGAAGAGCATGAAGGTCCAGTCCTGCGCTTCGAGGCCGCCCTGCCCCGGCTTGATGGTGAGGATGGCGTCGCCGTGGTCGAACTCGCCCGTAAACCAGCTCGTGAGCTCGAGGGCGTCGACCGCGCGCGCGAGCGCCGCCGCATCCTGGGACGCCTCGGCCACGAGGTCGTCCGCGCCCTCGTCCTCCCCGAGCTCGGAGGCGAGCTCGAGCGCGGCGCGGGCGTCCGCGAGCTGCGAGCGCGCGCCGTCCACGGCCTCGACGTCCCCGCGCGCGGAGGCGAGCTCAGCCATGAGGGAGCGGGCGCGCTCGGCGTCATCCCAGAAGCCGGGGGCCGCGCTTAGGCGCTCGAGCTCGTCCACGCGGCCGCGCTTCTCCTCGATGTGCAGGTACGCCTCGACCTCGGCGAGACGGCGCTCCAACGCGTCGAGCGCGTCGGGCGTGATGCTCTCCACCTCGGCCATCAGCGGTTCCTACCGTGGCAGTTCTTGAACTTCTTGCCGCTGCCGCAGGGGCACGGGTCGTTGCGCCCCACGTTGGCGTACGGGTCGCCGCTCTCGGCCTTCACGTAGGTCTTCACCGCGCCGCGCGCGGGAGCGGGCGCGG
>CAPI01000014.1 GCA_000333815.1 [Collinsella] massiliensis | reverse complement strand
CCCGGCTACACATCTCCTACACAATTCAACAGTATCCCTGGAGTGCTCGGAGATGCTCCCCTGCATAGTATAACCGATGTTTTCCCAGCGTATAAGCCATGTTCGTTCAAGATCAGCTTGCACGCGCTTCTTCCAGTCCGTCATGTACTCCGTGCAAAACCCCACGCTTTGACGCTCCAAATTGCTCAAATCTTTTTTCTCATGGCTCTCTCCGCCCACGCGAACGGGCGACGCTCTTCGGCAATCATCTTTCATATAGCCTTCTATATAGATACGTACCTCATCTATAGATACGCGATCGTCGCCAGGGCCCTTTATAGCCGCTTCTGCCCATCGCCTAGGTTCAATTCTCTCTATTGATGCTTCGCTCCCGAGCGTGAACGCTCCTATATATGTGGGATAGAACACGCCTACTCCCATATACGAACGCGCGCCGGTATCCCAGGCGCGCGACATACAAAAAGGCGCCGGTCTCCCAGCGCCTTCTTCATTCAGGTTGTTCGCGAGGAACTTAGGCCTCGAGCGCCTTCTTGGCGATCGCGGCGAGCTCGTTGAAGCTCTCGATGTCCTCGTAGGCCATCTGCGCGAGCACCTTGCGGTCGAGCTCGATGCCGGCGACCTTGAGGCCGTGCATGAACTGCGAGTAGGAGATGTCGTTCATGCGGGCGGCGGCGTTGATGCGCTGGATCCAGAGGCTGCGGATCTCGCGCTTCTTGACGCGGCGATCGCGGTACTGGTACTGGAGCGAGTGCTGCACCTGCTCCTTGGCGTGCTTGTAGGTGCGGGAGGCAGCGCCGTAGTAGCCCTTGGCCTGCTTCAGGATGGTGCGATGGTGCTTACGGGCGTTGAGAGCGCGCTTCACACGTGCCATATCAGATCAACTCCTAGAGATTCGTGACTCGATGGGTGGGTATTCGACGTTACGCGAGACGCGAGATGACGGTCTTGCGGTCGGCGCTGGAAACCTCGCCCTCCTGGCGGAAGTTGCGCTTGCGCTTCGTGGTCTTCTTGGTGAGGATGTGGCTCTTGAATGCCTTCGCGCGCATGAGCTTGCCGGTACCGGTGGTGCGGAAGCGCTTCTTGGTGCCGCTGTGCGACTTCATCTTAGGCATGATCTCTCCTTATCGCGTGCCTGATAGAAACTAGTTCTCTTTGCTATCGCTCTTCTCGGGCTTCTCATCGAAAGCGCCCTTGATGGGAGCGAGGAGCATCAACATGTTGCGACCCTCGAGCTTGGGCTGCGACTCGACCGTGGCGTAGGGCTTCAGGTCCTCCGCGAGGCGCTCGAGCACGTTGAGACCCTGCTCGGGGTGGGCCATCTCGCGGCCACGGAACATGATCGTGACCTTCACGCGCGCGCCCTTCTTGAGGAAGCGCAGCACGTGGCCCTTCTTGGTCTCGTAGTCGCCCACGTCGATCTTCGGACGGAACTTCATCTCCTTGACCTCGACGCGGGACTGGTTCTTGCGCGCCTGCTTCGCCTTCATGGCCTGCTGGTACTTGAACTTGCCGTAGTCCATGACGCGGCAGACCGGAGGATCGGCGTTCGGGGCGATCTCGACGAGGTCGAGACCCTGCTCGTCAGCGACGCGCTGCGCATCACGGATGCCGAAGAGACCCAGCTGCGAGCCATCGACTCCGATCAGGCGGCACCGAGTCGCGGTGATCTCGTCGTTGATGCGCGTGTCATCGTGCTTAGCTATTTTCGGTTCCTCCTTAAAAAGATAAGAGCCCGGTGCCAAGACAGCGACCGGGCTCACAGAGCGAAGGTACGGCGATATGCCGACACGTCTTCTGTTGTGACCAGACAGCTGCTCAAGGCGCCGAAAGGTGGGGGCGGGTGCCCCGCTTTGGGCATCGCGACGCAATGCGGGTTGCATGATAGCACGAACGCGGCCGCTCCACGACATCGCCATGAAAGATGGTGCCCGAGGCGAGGGTCGAACTCGCACGCTGTTGCCAGCGCCAGATTTTGAGTCTGGTGCGTCTGCCAATTCCGCCACTCGGGCAGCTGTCTGCGCGACGCGATGCGACTATCAAGCCGTGCTATCGTACCACAAAATCGCACGGGGTCGGGGGCGTTTTATCGAACCGGCGCGGGGTGCGGGGCGCAGGGCACGCGGAGCGCCGGGGCTCCCTCGGTGGGCGAGACGCCGCCGGGCCCTAGCTGAGCCAGCGGTGATCCTGGTCGTCATCGTTGCGTACGATCGAGATCTTCACCTTCCCCAAGAGCACGAGCACCACGAGGATGACGAGCACGATGGGGATGAGCTTGAGCGCGCCGACGAAGAGCACGCCCAGGAAGGACAGGATGACCGAGATGATCGCCGACGCGATGAGCAGGATGATGAACAGGTAGAGACAGGACATTCGGGCACCTTTCGCTCGCTCGTGAACAGGATGCCCCTTCGGTGCGCTTTCGCTTAGGGGCATCGATATGAAAAAGGCTCCGAGACCGGAGCCTTCACGATTCTATGGTGCGGGCGAAAGGACTTGAACCTTCACGGGGTTGCCCCCATATGGACCTGAACCATACGCGTCTGCCAATTCCGCCACGCCCGCATGGAGTTCGGCACTTGCCGAAGCGCGGTTCATCTTACCCTAGCGGGCACGCCCGCGCAAGCCCCCTCGGGAAAAAAGCTGCCGGCGCAAGTAGCCGGGGCTGCGTATGAGGCCATGACGGCCGGGGTGCGGAGCTGGCACGCACTCGGCGCGCCTAGTCCGCGAGTGCCTCGAGCAGGGATCGCTCCGCCGCATCGCGGCCCACCCCGGTGAGGAACGGGACGCCGCTCACGTACGGGCAGACAAGACCGCTCGGCGCGACCGTCGTCGCCACGAGCACATCGGCGTCCGCGCACGCATCGGCCGCCTCCGAGATGGCGCACTGCACGATCTCATAGTCGCCCGCAAAACCACGCTCGTCGAGCAGGGCCGTGACCTTGCGCGCGACCGCCGTCGAGGTGGCGATGCCCGAGCCGCAGGCCAACACGATCTTCTTCATGGAGCTGCTCCTCTCCCCCGTGCAATGGGATGTCCGCGCGGGTACGTAGTCCCGCAGCGCACGGCAAGCATACCATGCGGGCGCGCGGCGGTGGCGCGACGCGGGGTGCGGCGATTCCGCCGTCTGCACGGCGCCGTGCAATGGAGCGCGGGCATCTTCTGCTAGACTATGCAGCCATGGGGGCGTGGCGGAATTGGCATACGCAGGAGACTTAAAATCTCTCGCCTTCGGGATTGTGGGTTCGAGTCCCACCGCCCCTACCACACCTTAGAAATGATAAAAACCAGCCTGTCTGGATTTTATCATGCAAGCGCGGGCGTCCAGCCCACCACGGGGGTCGTGCCACGCAGCGTCTCATCCACCGTCGCCACAACGCCCGCGAGTAGGCTGCTCTCGCTCACCGTGAGCGCGCGGTAGCCGCCGGAGCGCATGAGCTCGCGAATGATGACGCTCCCCGCGAGCATCATGGGCGCGCGCTTCGCCTGCATGCCCTTGAGCTGCATGATCTGCGCGACGGTGAGCCCCTGCATGCGCCCGAGCTGGCGCTCGACCGCATCGAGCGTGAGCTCGCGCAGATGCACGAAATCCGAATCATATGGCACGAGCTCGTGCTCCAGCGCGACGAGCGTGGTCACCGTGCCGCCCACCGAGATGAGGCGCGCGGGAAGCTCGCCCAGCCCCGACCAATAGGTCGCGAACTGGTCGTATGCCCAGCGCGCAGCGGCGTCGAGCTCGGACGCTTCCGGGGGATCGGCGGTGAAGAAGCGGTCGGTGAGGCGCCGGCAGCCGATGTTGAAGGAGTGCACGCGCTCGAGCTCGAGCGCCGCGGCATCCGGAAGATAGGAGCCCACGACGATCTCGGTCGAGCCGCCGCCGGGGTCGGCGACCGCGATGCGCTCACCGGGGAAGTCGTGCGCGACGCCGTAGAACGTGAGGCGCGCCTCGACCTCGCCGGGGATGACCTGCGGGATGAAACCGAGGGCTGCGAGCCTGTCCAGGAGCTCGTCCGCGTTCGACGCGTCGCGCGCCGCGCTCGTGAGGGTGACGCACGTCGCCGCGGCGCCGAACGCCCGCGCCTCCTCGGCGAACTGCGCGCACGCCGCCTCGACGCGCTCGATGGCCGCCGCGTCGAACGCGCCGGACGCATCCACGCCCCTGCCCATGTCGGTGATGATCGAATGCTTGGTCAGCTCGACGATGCGGCCGTCGCGCACGCGCGCGAGCGCCAGCCGCGACGAGACCGTCCCCAGATCGACGGCGGCGATGCGCACGCAATCGTCCATCCCCTGCTGGTCAGCCATGGATCCCTCCGTATCCGTCGTCACTCGCCCGTGGACGCGACCGTCTGCCCCTCGACGCCCTGGTAGAAGAACACGGCGTCGAGCAGCTTGATGTACCAGGGCGCGTCTTCCGCCGCCGCTTGCTCGGCCTGCTCGACCTCGGACGACGTGCCCGTCGCATCCTCTTCGTCGGTGTCCTCGGGGTCGATGCCCGTCACGGTGACCGCGTGCTCCCCGGGCAAGACGAGCCCCAGGTCCTCGCGGGCGATGTCCTCGATGCCCTCGGTGGAGAGCAGGTGGTCGACATCGTCCTCGAGCCCCTTGTTGTAGTCGTTTCTCACCTCGAGCTGGCGCTCGAGGATGTCGCCCGTTCGGTACGCCGCGTAGAGGTCGCGCACCGGGAAGTAGACGCTGATCGCGACCGCGAGGGCGATGAGCCCGTAGAACGCGTAGCGCGCAGGTCCGGTCGTGAACTGGTAGACCGCCTGCACGGCGCGGTTATCCGCCGCATAACGCATGAAGCCCGAGGTTCGGTGGCTTCCCCGGCGGGTCGCCCCGCTGCCCGCGCGCTCGCTGCCGCGGGCAGCGCCCCGGGTACCCGTCGCCGCGGCACGCTCGGAGGCCCGCCGCGAGGAGCGGTCGCCACCCTCCCGCGGGCGGGAGGCGGAGGGTCGGTTGTTGCGTTCGCTTGCCATGATGCGCCTTGTACGGTTGAGGTGTGTTTGCGCGATACCATAAGGGTACACCACGGCCGCGAGCTGCCTTCGCAGAATTTCCGGGCACACGCGAACATCGTACGCCCGCGCGTGCCCGGTACCTCACGCTACCGCTTGACGTTGAACGCCTTCCAGCCGGCGTATTCGGCCGAGGTGTAGAGTTCGTCCTCGATGCGTAGCAGCTGGTTGTACTTCGCCACGCGGTCGGAACGGCAGGGCGCGCCCGCCTTGATCTGGCCGGCGTTCGTCGCCACGGCGATGTCCGCGATGGTCGCGTCCTCCGTCTCGCCCGAGCGATGGCTCACGATGCACGCGTACCCGGAGCGCTTCGCCAGCTCGATGGCCTCGAGCGCCTCGGTGAGCGACCCAATCTGGTTCACCTTGACGAGGATGGCGTTCGCGGCGCCCAACTCGATGCCCTTCTTCAGGCGCTCGGTGTTCGTGACGAAGAGGTCGTCGCCCACGAGCTGCACGCGGTCGCCCAGGCGCTCCGTGAGCTTCACCCAGCCGTCCCAGTCCTCCTCGGCGAGGCCGTCCTCGATGGAGATGATGGGGTAGGTGTCGACGAGCTTCTCCCAGTAATCGATCATCTCGTCGGTCGTGAGCTCGCGACCCTCGCCCTTGAGCGCGTACACGCCGCGCGCGGCATCGTAGAGCTCCGTGGTGGCGGGATCCATCGCGATCATGAAATCGCTTCCCGGCGTATAGCCGGCGGCCTCGACGGCGCGCATGATGTAGCGCAGCGGCTCCTCGTTCGTCGCCAGGTCCGGCGCGAAGCCGCCCTCGTCGCCCACGCCCGTGCTATGGCCGTCCTCCTTGAGCAGGGACTTGAGGGTGTGGTAGACCTCGGCGCACCAGCGCAGCGCCTCGGCGAAGGTGGGCGCGCCCACCGGCATAATCATGAACTCCTGGAAGTCGACGTTGTTGTCGGCGTGCACGCCGCCGTTCAGGATGTTCATCATGGGCACGGGCAGGACATGGGCGTTGACGCCGCCCAGGTAGCTGTAGAGCTCGAGGCCGGAGGACTGCGCCGCCGCACGCGCCGTGGCGAGCGACACGCCCAGGATGGCGTTCGCGCCGAGGCTGCCCTTATCGGACGTGCCGTCCACCGCGATGAGCGCGGCGTCGAGCGCGCGCTGGTCGCAGGCGTCCATGCCGATGACCGCCTCCGCGCACTCCTTGTTCACGTGGTCCACGGCGTGCTTCACGCCCTTGCCCTGGTAGCGCTGGGCGTCGCCGTCGCGGAGCTCGACCGCTTCGAACGCGCCCGTCGAGGCGCCGGACGGCACCATGGCACGGCCGAACGCGCCGTCGTCGAGCGTCACCTCCACCTCGACCGTAGGGTTACCGCGTGAATCGAGCACCTCGCGACCGTAGACATCGATGATCTCACTCATGGGGACTCCTCCCATTCGAATGTTGGCGGCCACAGCATGCGGGCGCGGCGGAATGCCCGCCTGCGGCCCGCGCGCCGGTTAGCCGTTGCTAACTCAAAGGAGTATGCCCATTTCGCCCCGGCCGTAACACGGGGAAGATGGAGAATCGGAGGTGGCGGCTTGCCAAACGCGCCACACGCCCCACCCAGGCACCGGTGATAAAAAGGTGTCTGACACCAGATTATCACTCGGCGGCTTTGACCTCGTCCCAGAGGCGGTTGAGTTCCTCGGTGGAAAGCGCCTCGACCGTGGTGCCGCGCTCGTAGGCGAGCTCCTCGACCGCCTCCCACCGCGCGCGGAACTTCATGGTGCTCGCGCGCAGGGCGCTCTCGGCGTCGATGCCCTCGCGCCGCGCGACGTTCACGAGCGCGAACAGCATGTCACCGAACTCCATCTCGCGCTCCGCGCTGCCCGGCTCCTCGCGCTCGAACTCGGCGCGCTCGGACGCCACCTGCGCCCACACATCCTCGACCGTCTCCCACTCGAAGCCCACGGCAGCGGCCTTGCGCGAGACCTTCTGCGCCTGCATGAGCGCGGGCAACGCGCGGGGCACGCCGTCGAGGAGCCCCTTCGGACGCGCCGCGCCCGCTGCAGCCGCCTCGGCATCCCCCTGCGCCTTCTCGGCAAGCTTCATCTCGTCCCAGATGCCGAGCACCTCATCGGCGTCCTGGGCACCGGCATGCTCGCCGAACACGTGCGGATGCCGGCGCACGAGCTTCTCATCGAGGCCGCGCACCACGTCATCGATGGTGAAGGCGCCCTCGTCCGCCGCGATCTGCGCGTGGAGCATGACCTGCATGAGCACGTCCCCCAGCTCCTCGCACAGGTGCACGTCGTCTTCCTCCTCGATGCAATCGACCGCTTCGTAGGCCTCCTCGACCATGTTCTTCGCGATGGAGGCATGCGTCTGCTCGCGGTCCCACGGGCAGCCGTCCGGCTGGCGCAGCCGCCAGATGGTCTCGGTAAGCGCGTCGAAGGCGTCGCGGGCATCGGCGCGCGTCGAGCGGTCGCGGCGCTGGGGCGCTTCGGTTTCCGACATGGCTTACGCCTCCTCGAGCACGACGTGGCGGAACGCCTCGGCAAGGGGCTTGCCGCTCTCGTAGATGCCGAAGCTGTGGGAGCCGTCCTTGGGGATGCCCACGCTGCCGGGGTTGAACGCCCAGATGTCGGGACGCGCGGGCACGGGCTCGTTCACCTTCACATGCGTGTGGCCGTACACGAGAGCGGAATCCGCGGGCAGGGCGGGCAGGTTGTCGACGCTGTTCTGGAAGCCCGCGCCGAAGATGTGCCCGTGCGTGAAGAAGAGCGTGCGCCCCGCATCGTCCACGAGCTGCGCGTAATCGCCCATGCAGGGGAAGTCGAGTACCATCTGGTCCACCTCGGCCTCGCAGTTGCCGCGCACGGCGATGAGCGCACCCTCCTGGGCAAGGCCGTTCAGCAGCGGGATGACGCGCTTGGGATCGTAGTCACGGGGCAGGTCGTTGCGCGGGCCGTGGTACAGCAGGTCGCCGAGGAGCACGATGCGGTCGGGCTGCTCGGCGTCGATCGCGCGGACGAGGAGCTCCGCCCAATACGCGGAGCCGTGGATATCGGATGCGATGATGATCTTCATGATGATGCCCTTTCTGCGCCGATTCGGGCGCGCGTCGCCTCTGGTTCGATTATGCCAGAGCGGGCGCGGGGCGCGCCGCGCGTCGTTTTTTGCTCTCTGAGATGAAAACGTGGTGGCCAAATTCAGATATGCACGATTGCCTTAGTCATGCGCCCCGCTTGCCCGCGTGGCTCGCACGTGAATCCTGGGCTTTCGTTGCTTGTTTGAGAAGATGCGCACTCCGAACAGCTTGATACGGCACCTTCGAAGGCTCTCAGGCGCGAACGAATCGTGCATATCTGAACTTCGCCACCATTTTTTGGGAAAGGCGGAGCGATTTTGCCCGCGGCGCGCGATTACCGCACGGGCAGTTGGGCGCGCACCGCCTCCATGACGGCTTGGAGCGGCAGACCGGTGCGGCGGGCGATGGCAGCGGCGTCCTCGTACTCGGGCGCCGTGCGGCGCGAACCATCCGGGAGGGTGACCTCCTTCACGCGCGCCGCGCCCCAAGGGGTTTGGACGGACACCTCCCTGCGCTCGAGCACCGAGCGGTCGCACGGCCAACGACGGATACCGATCGTCGTCGTCTCGGCAAAGATGATGCCCTCGAGGCACTCGACGTCATCCGGCAGGGCGATGACCTGCAGCTGCCAGGCCGGTCGCCCCTTCTTGGTGAACACGGGTACCCAGTGCACCTCGCGCGCGCCGGCCTCGCGCAGCCGATCCGCAGCATAGGCGAGCACCTCCCCCGAGGCGTCATCGATATCGCACTCGAGGCGGACGACCGCGCCGTGCGCGGCGGCATCGACCGTCGGCTCGCAGGGCGCGGCGGGAACGCGCCCGTCATCTGGCAGCTCCTCGATGATGAGGGCGCGCAGGATGCTCGGACGCTCGTAGGCGCGCTTGCCCGCGCCGAGGCCGACAGCGCGGACGCGGAAGCGCGCGGGCAGCTCGGGCTCGGCACCGAGGGCGGCGACGATCGCGGCTCCGGTCGGCGTCACGAGCTCGCCCTCCACCTCGCAGATGGAGAGCGGCAGGCCATGCCGCTCCGCGATGTTGAGCGTCGCGGGCACCGGCACGGGAATGATGCCGTGCTGGCAGCGGATGGTGCCGCGCCCGTCCACGAGCACCGGGACGATGGCGCGGTCGATGTCGAGGTCGTCGAGGGCGACGGCCACGGCGACGATGTCGACGATGGAGTCGACGGCGCCGACCTCGTGGAAATGCACCTCATCAAGGGCGACGCCATGGGCCTTCGCCTCGGCGTGGGCGAGGATGTCGACCATGCGGTGCGCGAGGTCGCGGGCGCGGGGCGTGAGGGCGCCCGCGTCGATGATCGCGTCGAGATCGGCCGGCCCGCGATGGACGTGAGGATGGGCGTGGCTATGCGTGTGGTCACGTTGGTGGTCGTGGGGATGATCGTGGCCGGCACCAGGGTCGTGATGGTGGCCCTGGCCAGCGCCGTGATCGTGATGGTGATCGTGGCCTGCCCCGTGGTCGTGCTCATGACCATGCTCATGCCCGTGCACCGCAGCGTCCTCATGACCGTGCCCGTGCAGGTAGCCCATATCGTGGTCGTGGTTCTCGAGCCCCGGCGCCAGCACCACGTCGAAATCGCAGCAATCGAGCCCCGCCTTCGCGACGCGGCCGATGCGCACCTCGTAGCCGTCGAGCGGCAGGCTCGCGAGCGCCGCGCGCATCACATCCTCGCGTGCACCGAGGTCGAGCAGGGCGGCGACCATCATGTCTCCGCTGATGCCGCAGGTGCAATCCAAATACAAGGTCTTTCCCATAATTCCCCCTCGAACGAAGCCCGCAGGTCGCGCCGGCCGACGCGATCGCGCGATCAGGACGCCTTCCCCGGCAGATGGTTGATGAGCGATGCCTGGTACGCCGCGCCGAAGCCGTTGTCGATGTTCACGACCGAGACCCCGCTCGCGCAGCTGTTCACCATCGCGAGAAGCGCCGTGAGGCCGCCGAGGTTCGCCCCGTACCCCACGCTCGTGGGCACGGCGATGACCGGGCAGGCGGCGAGCCCGGCGACGACGCTCGGCAGCGCCCCCTCCATGCCCGCGATGGCCACGATCACCTGGGCGCGTGCGATCTCGTCCGCATGGCGCAGGAGCCGATGGATCCCGGCCACGCCGGCGTCGCGCACGCAGCGCACGCGGTTGCCCAGAAAGCGCGCCGTGAGCTCCGCCTCGGCCGCGACCGCACCGTCGCTCGTGCCGGCGGTGATGATGAGGATCTCGCCGTTGCCGTCGGGCTCGGGCAGCTCGCCCGCCACGGCGGCGCGCGCCTCGGCATGATAGGCCAGCGCACAGCCGAGCGCCTCGAGCGCGCGGTGCTTCTCGGCGTCGAGGCGCGTTACCAGGATGCGCTCCTGCCCGGAGGCGCGCATCGCCCGGACGATCCCGGCGATCTCCTCGGGGCGCTTGCCCTCGCCGTAGACGACCTCGGACACGCCCGTACGCAGGCCGCGGGCCACATCGACCTGGGCGTAGCCGACGTCGGCCACGGCATCGAGCCGCACGCGCTCGGCGAGCTCATGGGCGGACAGCTCGCCCGCCGCCACCGCGCGCGCGAGCGCTTCCAGATCTGATGCATCCATGGTGTTCCCTCCTCGCTTACGGCATCCTATGGTAGCAGCTCGCCTATAATCTGGTACCAACCAACGGCTCGCCGCGCGGCGGCGGGCACGACCTTCCAAGGAGCTCCCATGAGCACGCATGATGAACTCGATACCCAGCGCGACGACTTCGAAGACGAGACTGGCGGCGAGCCCCGCGGCACGGGCGCCGCGCTGCCCATCGCCTGCCTCGTGCTCTGCGTCGTCGGCGCGCTGATCGGCTACTACCTCCTCTGGATCGCCGGGGCGATCATGCTCTTCGCGAGCATCGTCTACGGCGTCCTGGCGCTCCGCCGCCATGCCCCGTACCGCTGGATGGCGATCGCGGGCATCGTGCTCAGCGTCATCGCGCTCATCTTCGCGGCAGCGGTCATCAGCGTCATCTTCTTCCAGGCGCAGCAGATGAACGAGCTGCTCGCGGCCGCGTAGGCACGCCGCGCGGCGAAACATGATAAAACCCAGACAGGCTGGTTTTTATCATGCGTGCACCCCGCGCGTGGGCAGGAGCGCCTAGAGGAGCGCCGCCTCCCATGCAGCCTCTTTGAACCCCACGAGCACGGTGTCGCCCGCGACGACGATGGGGCGCTTCACGAGCATGCCGTCCGTGGCGAGCAGCGCGCGGGCGTCGTCCTCCGCCATGCCCGCATCGAGCATGGCCTTCACGCCGAGCTCGCGGTACTTCATGCCGCTCGTGTTGAAGAAGCGGCGGAGCGGCAGGCCGGAGCGCGCCTGCCAGTCCGCGATCTCATCTGCCGTGGGGTTGTCCTCGACGATATGGCGGTCCGTGTACGCGATACCGTGGTCGTCGAGCCAGCGCTTCGCCTTCTTGCAGGTGGAGCAGGGCGGGTACTCGATGAACAGGACGGGCTCGGATGCGGCCATGGTTCCTCCTCTGGCGTGGTACGCTAGCAGTCGGTATGAGATTACCACGCCGAGGGAGGAACCATGGCCGCCTTGCACATCAAGCCCTTCGATTGCCATACGCACACGCGGTTCTCCGACGGCGCGTCGACGTTCGCGGAGAATGTCCGCGCGGCTGCCGCGAAGGGGTGCCGTGTGCTCGTCTCGACCGACCACCTCACCCTGCCGGCGAGCATGGATCCCACGAGCGCCTGCCCGGTAGCCGAGGCCGACCTGCCCGCGCACCGGCGTGCGTTCGAGGCCGCGCGCGAGCTCGCGCACGAGATCGCCCCGGGGCTGGAGCTCGTCTACGGCTTCGAATGCGACTGGTACGAGGGCTGCGAGCCCTTCGTGGAGCAGTGGAGCGCCGGCGCGGTGGTGCGGCTCGGGAGCGTGCATTGGATCGGCGACCCCGGCGACATCGCGGCGGGCGCAGCGCGGCGGCGCGCGGACGGCCAGGGCTGGGAGGATGTCGCCGCGGCGGCGAGTGCGCCGGGCAGCGGCTGCGGGGCGATCGACGACCCCGACGACATGCATGTCTGGCGCGAGCTCGGCCCGGACGAGGTCTGGCGGCGCTACGCGCGCACCTGGTGCCGCGCCTGCGAGAGCCCGCTCGCTTTCGACGTGATGGCCCACCCCGACCTCGCGATGCGTTTCTCGAAGGAGGGCTGGGCGCCGACGATCGACCTCGCGCCGCTCTGGGATGAGATGGTCACCTGCGCACGCGATACGGGACGGCGCGTCGAGCTCTCGACGGCGGCGCTCCGCAAGGGCATCGGCGACTACTACCCCGCCCAAGGCCTGCTCGAGCGCTTCGCGCGGGCGGGCGTGCCCCTCGCCATGGGGTCGGACGCGCACCGGGCGGAGGATGTCTGCTGGGGGTTCGAGGATGCCGTCGCGCACGCCTACGCCGCCGGGTACCGCAGCGTGGACATGCCGCACGCGGACGGCAGCTGGGAGACGATCGAGCTCGCGTAGAGCCTGGGCGCGGGGGTCTCGTCACGCGGTCTCACCGCTGAGGGCGCCAGGGCTGCCGGCGCACGGCACCACGCCAGGCGCCGCGCTCAGTGCCGGCGCGCGTCGAGCTCGCCCGCGAGCTCCTCGAGGGTGATGCCGTAGCGCTCGAGCACCACGAGCAGGTGGTAGACGAGGTCGCCCGCCTCGTAGCGGATATGGTCGTGGTCGTGGTCCTTCGCCGCCATGACCACCTCGCACGCCTCCTCCACGACCTTCTTGAGCAGGCTGTCCTCCTTGCCGGTGAGCAGGCGCGCCGTGTAGCTCTCCTCCGGCGACGCCGTGCGCCTATCGTGGATGACCGCCGCGAGCCCGGTAATCGTCGCGCCGATGTCCCCGTCGTGCACGTTCGCGGTTCTCTCGCCCATATGCCCCTCCCCTAGTCCAGCCGATTGAAGAAACAGCTACGCGCTCCCGTGTGGCACGCCGGGCCGGGGGAGTCCACCTTCACGAGCAGCGTGTCGCCGTCGCAGTCCGCCCAGAGCTCGCGCACCTGCTGCATGTTCCCGCTCGTGGCGCCCTTGTTCCACAGCTCACGGCGGCTGCGGCTCCAGAACCAGGTCGTGCCCGTCTCGAGCGTGAGCGCGAGCGATTCGGCGTTCATCCACGCGACCATGAGCACCTCGCCGGTGTCCCACTGCTGCACCACGCACGGGATGAGCCCGTGCGCATCGAACTTCAAGCTGTCTACCTGCATCGATTCTCCCCTATCGCTCATCTCTCGCCCATCTGGATCGGGGCGCGGCGCGCCGTCTCCGCCGGTGATAAAAAGGTGACTGACACCAAATTATCACTGGCACCGAATGATCACGTGAAGTCGAGGCGGACGGGGATGCCCTGCGCCGCCATGTACTCCTTCACCTCGCGGATGGAGAACGTGCCGAAATGGAACACGCTCGCCGCGAGCACCGCATCGGCCTCGCCCTCGATGATGCCCTCGGCGAAATGCTCGAGCGTGCCCACGCCGCCCGACGCGATGACCGGGATGGGCACCGCGCGCGCCACGGCTCGGGTGAGCGCGAGGTCGAAGCCCTCCTTCGTGCCGTCGCGGTCCATGCTCGTGAGCAAGATCTCGCCCGCGCCGCGCCGCGCCGCCTCCTCGGCCCACGCGACGGCGTCGATCCCCGTGGGCGTGCGGCCGCCGGCGACGTAGACCTCCCAGCGATCTGCCCCGGGGGCGCCGGGCACACCCACGCGCTTCGCGTCGATCGCGCAGATCACTGCCTGGCTGCCGAACGCGCGCGCCGCCTGCGAGATGAGCGAGGGGTCGCGCACGGCCGCGGAGTTAAGCGAGACCTTGTCCGCCCCCGCCGCGACCATCTGCCGCATCCCCGCGAGGTCGCGGAAGCCGCCGCCCACGGTATAGGGTATGGAGAGCTCGCCCGCGGCGCGCGCAGCCATGTCGATCGTCGTGGCGCGGTCATCGCTCGTCGCGGTGATGTCGAGGAAGACGACCTCGTCCGCGCCCGCGCGGTCATAGGCCGCGGCGAGCTCCACGGGGTCGCCCGCGTCGCGCAGGGCCACGAAGTTCACACCCTTCACGACGCGCCCGTCCTTCACATCGAGGCAGGGTATCACGCGCTTGGTCAGCATGCGGCACCCCCTTCCCGGGCGGCGTCGAGCGCCTCGCCCACCGTGAAGACGCCCTCGTAGAGGGCGCGCCCGGTGATGGCGCCCTCGATGACGCCGTCGCCGAGGGCCGCGAGCGCGCGGATATCGTCGAGCGAGGAGATGCCGCCGGACGCGACCACCGGGAAGCCGGCGATGCGCGCGACCCGGCGGTACGCCTCCGCGTCGATGCCCGTGCGCATGCCGTCGCGCGCGATGTCGGTGAACACGAGGTGCTTGAAGCCGAGGCCGGCGAGCTCGCCCACCACGTCCTCGACCGAGCGCGCGGCGCCCTCGCGCCAGCCGTTGACGCGCACCTCGCCCGCGCGCGCCGCGACGTCGGCTACGAGCAGGTCGCCGAACGCCTGCGCGGCGACCTCGGCGAAGCCCGGCTCGCGCACGAGCACGGTGCCGAGCGCGATGCGCTTCGCGCCGAGCGCGGCGAGCTCGTCGATGCGCGCGAGCGAGCGCACGCCGCCGCCGATGTCGACGGACAGGCCCTCGATGGAGCAGATGGCGCTGATGGCCTCGGTGTTCGCCGCGCGCGCCGCCTCGTCCTCCTCGAGCGCCGCCGAGAGATCCACCACATGGACCCACGTCGCGCCGGCCTCGGCGAAGGCGCGCGCCTGGGCCGCGGGATCATCCGAATACACCTTCATGTGGGCGCGGTCGCCGCGCTCCAAGCGCACGACCTTGCCCGCCACGAGGTCGATGGCGGGAAAGAGGATCATGCCCGCCCCTCCTTTCGCGCGGTGACGATGCGAACGAAGTTGCGCAGGATCTCGAGGCCGTGCGCCGAGGATTTCTCGGGGTGGAACTGGCAACCGAAGATGTTGCCGCGCCACACCACCGAGGCGAACGCGCGCGCGTAGAAGGTGCGCGCCGCGACGTCGTCCTCGGAAACGTCCCCGTCGAGCGCATAGGAATGGGTGAAGTAAAGGTTCGCCCCCTCGGCGAACCCCGAGAGCAGCGGGCACGTGCGGCCCGCGGGCGCGAGGTGCACCTGGTCCCAGCCCACGTGCGGTACCTTGAGCCGGACGGACGGCAGCAGCGTGCACGACCCGGGCAGCACGCCCAGGCCGCGCACCCAGCGCCGGCCGTCCGCTTCGAACACCGCGGCGGGCGCGAGGCCGGAACCGGCGGCGTCGGGCGCGCTCACCAGGGGCGCGTCTTCGGGCACGCCCTCGTCCCCGCGCTCGAAGAGGAGCTGGAGCCCCAGGCAGATGCCCAGGAACGGCGTCCCCTCCCCGCCGGCGAGCGCCTCGATGACGGCCGCGTCCTGGCCGCTTGCATGCATGAAGTCGATGGCGTCGAAGAACGAACCCACGCCGGGGAGCACGATGCCGTCCGCCCGCCGGATGGCGGCGGGGTCGTCCGTCACGAGCGCCTCGGCACCCGCCCGGGCAAGCCCGCGCGCGACGCTCGACAGGTTCCCCTTGTGGTAGTCGATGACCGCTATCGTCGGAATACTCGCCACGCGCGGCTCCTCTCAAATCTTCCGTCCGGTACGGCGAAGGTGCACGGCACCATGCGACCGGGATGGGTTGGTTGGAACACGTCCCCAACCAACCCCCTACAGGCTGCCCTTGGTGGAGGGCACGCCGCGCACGCGCGCATCCTGCTCGCTGGCGAAGCGCATCGCGCGGCCGACGGCCTTGAACGCCGCCTCGATGATGTGGTGCGAGTTTTCGCCGGCGAGCTCGCGCACATGCAGCGTCACGCCCGCATCGCGCGCGAACGCGTAGAAGAACTCCACCGCGAGCTCCGTGTCGAAGTCGCCCACGCGCGGGGTGGGCAGCGGCAGGTCGCAGTAGGCCTGGCCGCGGCCGGAGATGTCGACCGCCGCCATGACGAGCGTCTCGTCCATGGGGATGGCAACGTCGGCGAACCGCTTGATGCGCTGCTTGTCGCCGAGCGCCTGGGCGAACGCCCGCCCCAGCACGATGCCCGTGTCCTCGACGGTGTGGTGCGCGTCGACCTCGGTGTCGCCGAGCGCCTCGACCTTGAGGTCGAAGAGGCCGTGGCGCGCGAAGGCGTTGAGCATGTGGTCGAAGAACGGCACGCCGGTCGTGATGTCACAGGCACCGTGCCCGTCGAGCGAGAGCGAGAGCGTGATGTCGGTCTCGCCCGTCACGCGCTGGACGGTCGCCGTGCGCGTGCTCGCCGAGAAGAGGTCGTCCAGGCCGGCGCTCGTGCGCGCGGCGCTCTCCGTCGCCGTGGCCGCCGACGTCGCGGCGAGGTCGCGGTGCTGCTTCTTGTAGATGGTCATGCGAGCTCCTCCTTCACGAGCGCGCCGAGGGCGGCGAGCACCTCGTCGTTCTCTGCGGGCGTACCGATGGTGATGCGCAGGCAGTCCGCGAGGCCGGGCGCCGCGCTGAAATCGCGCACCAAGATGGAATACTCGTCGCGCAGCCGCGTGCGGATGCGGCTCGCGCAGCCGGGCAGCCGCACGAGCAGGAAGTTGCCCGAGCTCGGCCAGACGCGCGCGCCCGCTGCAGTGCCGGCGAGCAGCTGCTCGATGCTCGTGTAGACGCGCTCGCGCTCGCGCTTGATCGTCGCGATGGCCTCGTCGAACGCCGCGCGCTCGCGCAGTGCCACGAGCGCGGCCGCCTGCGAGAGGACGTTCACGGAGTAGATCTGGCGCACGGCGGCGTAGACGTCGATGACATCCGGCGCGGCGATGATGTAGCCGCAGCGCACGCCCGCTTCCCCGAACGCCTTCGAGAACGTCCGGAGCACCACGAGGTTCGGGTGCTCGTCCAGAAGCGCGAGCGCGGAGGCGCCGGGTTCGGCGAACTTCATGTACGCCTCGTCCACCATCACGAGACCGGGGCAGGCATCGCAGAGCGCGGCGACGAGGTCGAGCGGCATGAGGTCGCCCGTGGGGTTGTTGGGCGAGGTCACGATCGCGAGGTTCGCCGCGCGCGCGGCCTCGACGAGCGCGGGACCGTCGGGCAGCATGGTCTCGGGGTCGCGGAACACCGTCGCGACCGAGGTCTGCAGCAGCTGCGCGAACTGCGCGTACTCGCTGAAATCGGGCGGGCAGGTGAGAACCGTGCGCCCGGCGCCGCCGAAGGCGAGCAGAAGGTTGAAGATCCCCTCGTCCCCGCCGTTGCACACGCAGACCTGCTCGCGCCGCACCCCGTGCCAGGCGGCGATCTCGTCGCGCAGCTCGTTCGACATCGCGTCCGGGTAGCGGTTGAGCGTGGCCTGCGCGAGCGCCTCATCGATATGCGCGCGCACCGCGGCCGGGATGCCGTAGGTGTTCTCGTTCGCCGAGAGGTTGATGCGCGTGGGCGAGAACATCGGGTCGTACGGCTCGGCGTCCACCAGGTGCGGCTGCACGAGTGCGCGCATGCGCTCGGATAACTCGATCATCATCCTATCGCTCCTCCCCTCGCACCGCCTGGTTCGGCGCGCCGGCGCCGCAGCCCGCAGCGATCACGGACGCGTCGTCGGCCGGCCAGGCGATGCCCGTCAGATCCTCGGAGGCGAGCGTGCCGGTGTCGACGGCGTCGGGCCCCTGAGCGAGCAGGCGGCGCCGCAGCCCCACCGAGAGCGCATGCGCCCACAAGCCCTCGCCCTCGGCGAGCTCCTGCGTGGCGGGCGCGTCGGCGAGCAGCCCCTCCGGTGTATAGCATACGACCGAGGAGCGCTTCTGGAAATCGGAGACGGACAGCGGGCTCGAGAAGCGCGCCGTGCCGCCCGTGGGGAGCGTGTGGTTGGGGCCGGCGACGTAATCGCCGAGGGGCTCGGAGCTCCACGCGCCCACGAAGATAGCGCCCGCGTTGCGGATGGAGCCGAGCAGGCCGAGGGCGTCGGCGCAATGGAGCTCGAGGTGCTCGGGCGCGATGGTGTTCACCGCGTCCACGGCGGCGGCGAGGTCGGCCGCCACCACGATGGTGCCCTCGTTGTCGAGCGAGGCGCGCGTGATGTCGGCGCGCGGGCTCTGGACGATGAGCGCCTCGATGGCCTCCTGCACGCGCCGTGCGAAGGCGGCGTCGCAGGTCACGAGATAGCAGGCAGCGAGCGGGTCGTGCTCGGCCTGCGCCATGAGGTCGGCGGCGACGATGGCGGGCTCGGCCGTGGCGTCGGCGAGCACGCACACCTCGGAGGGGCCGGCGATCATGTCGATGCCCACGTCGCCCGAGACGAGCTGCTTCGCGGCGGCCACGTACGCGTTGCCGGGACCGGTGATCACGTCGACGGGCGCTATGGATTCCGTGCCGTACGCGAGCGCGGCGATGGCCTGCGCACCGCCCACGGTGTAGATCTCGTCCACGCCGGCCACGGCCGCCGCGGCGAGCGTGTAGGGCGAGATGCCGCCCGTCGCCCCCGCCGCGTCGCGCTGCGGCGGCGTGACCATGACGATGCGCTCCACACCCGCGACCTTCGCGGGGATGACGTTCATGAGGACCGTGGAGGGGTACTGGGCGCGGCCGCCAGGGATGTACAGGCCGGCCGCCCGGACGGGCGTCACCTTCACGCCGAGGAGCGTGCCGTCTGCGCGCGTCGTGAACCACGACTGCTCGAGCTCGCGCGCGTGGAAGTCGCGGATCTGGCGCGCCGCCTTCTCGAGCGCCGCGCGGAACGGCTCGTCCACCGCATCGAGCGCGCCGTCGAGCACCTCCTGCGGCAGGCGCAGGCACCCGAGCTCGACACCGTCGAAGCGCTTGCTGTAGTCCCGCAGCGCCTCGTCGCCGCGGGCGCGCACGTCCGCCACGATGTCGCGGGCAGAGGCGACGACGGACTCCGGCAGCACGCCCTTGCGGATGAGCTGCGCGAGCTGGAGGCGCTCGCCGGGTTCGAGGACGATGGTCTTCATATGCGAATCTCCCGTCTGCGCGGCGCGGCGGATGCGCGGCGTCGGTGCAACCTGAAAGGGCGCACGGCGAGCCCGCGCGCCCTTGCTCATGATGTTCCGCCCAACTTTAGCATGCTAAAGCGTTCCGTACAAACGCTGCGCGCGGTCGGTTGCCTGCGTAACCGTCCTGCAACGCACGAGGTGAGTCATTGGGGACGGGTTCAATTGACTCACTGAGTCAATTGAACCCGTCCCCAATGACTCAAGAGCGTGGCCGAGCCATTTTTTTCATTGCGAGACCGAATTGTGGTGGTGGAATTCAGATATGCACGATTCAGGCTCGGGAAAGGTATCGCCGCGGCGCGCCGATGACGCGTGCGGCAGGATTGCAGCTGAGAAACCCCAGGATTCGGAAGGCCGGGCGACGCAAACCTCGTATGCGGCAACCCCCAGAGGCACCCTCCGGTCGTCTCAATCGTGCATATCTGAATTCCACCACCATTTTTCAGCGTCCGACATGAAAATCCCGTCCCGCATGCCCGGACGTTCAGCGCAATCGCACCCGCGCGCCCGCAGGATCCAACAACCAGGTCGAGCCTGAGTCAAACGAACCCGTCCCCATTGACTCACTGAGTCATTTGAACCCGTCCCCAATGACTCAGTGCTACCCTAGGGGTGACGGGAACGCCCTCGTAAGGAGGCTTACATGACGAAGCTCATCCTCGACCTCGACACCGGCATCGACGACACCCTCGCGCTCGCCTATGCGCTCGCCTCGCCCGAGGCGGAGCTCATCGGCGTCACGGGGACGTTCGGCAACGTGACCGTCGAGCAAGGCGTCGCGAACGACCTCGCCCTGCTCGAGCTCTTCGGCCGCTCGGAGGTTCCCGTCTTCGCGGGCATCGACCACCCGAGCTGGGCGGACGGCTTCGAGGTCATGCCCGAGAGCGCCCGCTTCCACGGGGCGAACGGGCTCGGCGGGGCGCTGGTGCCCGTCCGAGCGCGCAGCTCGGTGCAGGCGACGGGCGCGGTCGACTTCATCATCGACGCCGTGCGCACCCACACGCCAGACGAGCTCGTCATCGTCCCCACCGGCGCCTCGACGACCATCGCGGCCGCGCTCCAGGCAGCGCCTGACATCGCCCGCCGCATGCGCGTCGTGATGATGGGCGGTGCGCTCACGCAGCCCGGCAACGTCACCCCCTTCGCCGAGGCGAACGTCCTGCAGGATCCCGAGGCGACGAATGCCCTCTTCGCAGCCGGCACCGACCTAACGATGATCGGCCTCGATGTGACCACGCAGGTGAAGCTCACGCGCGCGCAGGCCGAGGAATTCCGTGCCACCGGCACGGCGACGGGCGCGTTTCTCTCCGACATGCTCGCCTACTACATCGACGTCACCGAGGAGGCGCATCCCACGGGCGTTCCGGGCTGCAACCTGCACGACCCGCTCGCGGTGGCGGCGGCGCTCGACCCCGGCCTCGTCGGCACCTTCGCCTGCGACCTCATGGTCGAGACCGAAGGCGCCGGCCGCGGGCGCACCATCGGCGACCCGGCGCGCGTCACCTGCCCGAGCGGCCGCTCGCGGATTGCGCTCACCGTCGATGCGGAGCGCTTCGTCGAGCGCTTCATGGAGCGCACGCTCGCGCTCGTGAGCCGCTGCGCGTAAAGCCACCCTCGACCACCGGGAAAGGAGACGCCATGAGCCGCGTCATCGTATTCGGAAGCCTGAACATGGACCTCTCCATCGCCTGCGACCGCCCGCCGCTCGCCGGCGAGACCATCATGGGCCGCGACCTCGTCATGGGGGCGGGCGGCAAGGGTGCCAACCAGGCCGTCGCCGCGGCGCGCCTCGGTGCCCGGACATGCATGATCGGCGCGGTGGGTGCCGACGCCTTCGGCCGCGAGCTCTCCGGCGGCCTCAGCTCGGACGGCATCGACACGACCGAGCTCGTGTGCGCGGATGCGGCACCGACCGGCATCGCGCTCATCGTGCGGAGCGAAGGCGACAACCGCATCATCGTGGAGCCCGGCGCGAACCACGTCCTCACCGCCGAGGACGCCTGCGCCGCGCTCGACCGCGCCGCGCAGCCCGGCGACATCTTCGTCACGCAGCTCGAATGCGCGCTCGACGCGACGCGGGCCGCCCTCGCGCATGCGCGCGACATGGGGCTCACCACCATCTTCAACCCCGCTCCGGCATGCCCGCTGCCGGATGATACCTGGGGATACGTCGATGTGCTCTGCTTGAACGAGACCGAGTGCGCCGCGTATACCGGCGTGCTTCCGGAAGATGGGGAAACCGTCGCGCAGGCGATGGAGGTGCTCGCGGGGCTCGGCGCGGGGAGCGTCGTCATCACGCGCGGCGCCGCCGGGTCGGACGTGCGGGACGCGCGCAGCGGTACCATCCACCACATCCCCGCTCGCACGGTCAAGGCGCTCGACACCACCGCCGCGGGCGACACCTACGTGGGCTCGCTCGCCGCGGCCCTCGCCGACGGGTGTGACCTGGCAGACGCGGCGCACCGCGCCACCGCGGCGGCGGCGCTTGCCGTGCAGGCCGCGGGCGCGCAGGCGTCCATCCCCACGCTCGCCCAGCTCGAAGCCGCGCTCGGCGCCTAAACCCGTCGCCTAGGCCAGCGAGCCGGCGGCTTCCTCGAGCCGCGCCGCGAGCGCGCGCACGCGGGGGTCGAGCCGGGCGCGGCCGGGATTTACGAAGAAGCGCGCCGTGCACTCCATGATCTCGCCGGTGATGACGAGGTCGTTCTCGCGCAGCGTGCGGCCCGTCGCCGTGATGTCCACGATGCGGTCGGTCATCCCGACGATGGGGCCGAGCTCGATGTTGCCGTGGAGCGTCACGATGTCCGCCGCGATGCCCCGCTGCTCGTACCAGGCGGCGGCGATGCGCGGGTACTTCGTGGCCACGCGCAAGCAACCGCGCCGCGCGTAGGCGCGCTCGGCCGCCCCGGCGCGGCCCGCGGGCTCCGCCTCGATGAAGCGGCACGCGCCGTAGCCCATGTCGATGAGCTCGAGCAGGTCGAGCCCCGCCTCGATGAGGGAGTCGCGGCCGCAGAAGCCGCAGTCCGCCCCGCCCGCCGACACGAACGCCGGGGCGTCGGTGGCGCGCACGATCACGAGCTCGATGTCGCCCACGGCGTCGTTCGCGCCGGCGCGCAGGTCGCGGGCGCGCACGATGAGGCGCCGCCCGGGATCGCGCAGCTCGGAGGCATCGAAGCCCGCCGCCTCGAGCGCGCGCACGGTACCCTCCTTGAGCGACCCCTTCGGGACCGCGACGCGCAGCGGCTCCTCTGCCGCCCGTGCCACCGCATGGTCCGCGTCGGCGCCGTGCGCATCGTCGTCCGCGAGGCGCGCCGCCTCGAGCCGCTCGAGCGAGAACGCGAAGCCCGCAGCGGGGACGTGCGGCGCGGCCGCCATGACGCCGTCGAGGGTCGCGTCGTAGCGTCCGCCCGAGCCCACCGGGTCGGAGAGGTTCCCCGCGTACACCTTGAACACGAGGCCGGTGTAGTAGTCGAACGAGTTCATGATGGAGAAGTCGAAGGAAAGCGAGCCCGCGGCCGCCTGCTCCGCGAACCGGGCCGCGAGGGCGCGGAGCTCGCGCGTCTGGGATCCCGCGACGCCCGCCGCAGCCATGAGCGCGTCCACGCGGTCGAGCGCCTCGACGCCCCCGTGGAGCCGCGGCAGCTCGGAGATGGCACGGCGCACGGGTTCGGGCAGGCCGCTCGCCGTGAGCTGCGCGTCGAGGTCGACGAAGTTGTTCGCGTGCACGAGCGCGAGCGCCTCGCGCGCGAAGCCCTCGTCGCCCGCGCGCGCGATGAGCTCCATGAAGGGGCGCACGCTGCTCGCCACGATATGCCACGAGGGCAGCTCGAGCGCCCGCAGGGCATCGATCACGAGCGCGAGCATCTCCGCGTCGCCCGCCTCGCCGCCCTCGCCGATGAGCTCGAAGCCCAGCTGCGTGAACTGGCGCGCCGCGCCCACGTTGCGCGGCTGGGAGCGCACGATGGGCGCCTCGTAACGCATACGCAGGGGCAGACGCGCGCCGCGCAGGCGCGTGGAGACGAGCCGCACGATGGGCAGGGTGTTGTCCGAGCGCACCACGAGCAGCCGCCCGTCGTCGTCGAAGAGCCGAAACGGCGTGTCCACGACGCGGCCGCGCGCACCGAGCGAGCCGGCGTCCTCCAGAAGCGGCGTCTCCACCGGCAGGTACCCATGCGCCTTGAAGCACGCCCGCACCGTGCCCGCGATCTCCTCGCGCGCGCCGGCCTCCTCGGGCAGGATGTCACGGAATCCCCACGGCGTCGTGTTCATGTGCTCGCCCCTCTTTCTGCGACCATTCGGCAGTCGCACTACTTTAGCACAGTGGAGTGCGCGCTGCGCGGAGACCGCGCGCATCGTCGGGAGGGCGCCCGCCTGGGCACCTCACTCCAGTTGTGTGTGCTGCTCACCGGGCCATCCCGCGCCATGCAAAAAGGGCGCCCGCGAAACCCCAGGTAAGCCCGGGGCGCGGGCGCCCTTTCACGCGGCGGCGCCAAACGATGCGCACACAACTGAATCGAGTTCCGTCAACGGCGGCTCGCGCGCGCTCCTTACGGCATCCTTACAGCAGCGAACCCACCCAGCACGCGGCGATGCACACCACGATGGTCGCGACGAGCACATAGGTGGTCTTGATCTTCTTGCCCATGATCCAGTACATGAAGCCGAAGACGGCAAGCTGCGGCAGGCACGGCATGATCATGTCGAAGTAGTCCGAGATGGGCTGGGCGAAGTCGCCCGTTCCCACCGTGATCATGGAGAGGTCGAGCGATACGTAGCTCGCCACCATCGCGCCGATGGCGGCCAGGCCCACCACGCTCACCGCGTAGGTGACCTTCTCCATGACGCCGCCCTTCGCGGCATCCGTGATGAACGTCGAGCCGTACTGGTAGCCGAGCTTGAGGCCGAACCAGCGGATGAGGAGGCCGGGGATGTTGAAGATGAGGAGCAGCAGGATGGCGCCGAGCGGGCTGCCCTGCTGGGCGAAGCCGATGGCGATGCCGGTGCCAATCACGCGGAGCGTGCCGGCGATGAGCGAGTCGCCGATACCGGCCAGAGGCCCCATGAGCGAGGTCTTGACGGCGGTGATGGCGGAGTCGTCGAAGTCGTCGTTGGCGGCGTTCTCCTCCTCCATGGCGGCATCGATGCCCATGAGCAGCGTGGACAGCTGCGGCGTGATAGCCATGAAGTCGAGCGAGCGGGCGTAGGCGCGCCGCTGCTTCTCGCTGCCGGGCTCGTAGACCTTCTCGATCACCGGCACGATGCCGAACGAATAGCCGATGTTCTGCTGCCGCTCGTAGTTCCACGAGCTATCGAGCATGCAGGAGCGCCAGAACACCCTGCGCAGGTCGCGGGCGGTGAGCTTGCGCTCGGGCGCGGTCGTAGGTTGGGACATGGCGAAAACCTCCTTCGGGTCTTCTACTCGGGAACGCGGTTAGAACTCGTTGTCGTCCACATCGGCCGCGGCCTGCGCGGGCGCGAAGAGGCCGGTGTTGAAGACGAGGACGGCGGCGATCACCGCGGCGACGGCGGTGACCCCTACGACGGAGAGCCCGCCGTAGGCCACGAGCAAAAAGCCCATGAACAGGAAGCACGCGAGCTTCTTGGACATGATCATGCGGGCGAGCATCGCGAAGCCGATGGCCGGGATGATGCCCATGGCGTAGTTGAGGCCGTCGGTGATGAACGCCGGGATGGCGTCGACGATGCCCTGGATGGCCTGGGTGCCCACGTAGAAGCCCGCGGCGCAGAGCGCGGAGGCCGAGACGACCTGGATGAGCACGAAGCCCCAGTGCATGAGGTCGATGCCGCGGCGGTTGCAGGCGAGCGCGTACTGGTCCGCCTTGCCGGCCATGATGGGGCCGACGACCGCCATGAGGAAGTTCGACCACATGGACATGAGCAGCGACACGGGCACGGCGATGGCCACGGCCTCCGCCACGTCGGCGCCCGCCGCGATGACGTAGGCGGTGCCGATCACGGAGCCGGAGGTCATGTCGGGCGGGTTGCTCGCGCCGATGGCCTGGGCACCCAGGTACACGAGCTCGAGCGTGGCGCCCACCTGGCAGCCGAGTGCCACGTCACCGAGTGCGAAGCCCGTGAGCGTGCCGAGCACGAGCGGGCGGTTGAGCAGCGCGCTGTTGAACACGCTGTTGCAGTATCCGAAGGCGGACACGAAGAAGATGAACACGGTTTGCATCATCAGGTTATCCATGGAACGCTCCTCCCTAACCGATGAGCTTCATGGCCTCGTCCGATTCGTCGGACGGGGTCATCTGGACGAACACGTGGACGCCGTCGTCCACCAGATCGCGGATGCGCGCGCACTCCTCATCCGAGACGAACACGGCCTTCGAGATCTGGCGCTTGCCGTCCTCCGGCTTCACGCCGCCGATGTTCACCTCGCGGATCTGGGGCACCGCGCGGCACAGGCGCCACACGTCCTCGATGCTCTCGGTGATGATGAACAGGTTGTACTTGTCGGTCACGCCGCTTATGAGCGCCTTGATGGAGTCGTCGACGCTCTTCATGACGAGCTTCGTGCCCTGGGGCTTGGCCATCTTGAGCACCGCCATGCGCAGCTCGTCTTTGGCCACGGCGTCGTTGGCGATGAGGATGCAGTCCGCCCCCACCGCCTTGATCCACGTGAACGCGACCTGGCCGTGCAGCAGTCGGTGGTCGACACGGGTCATCTTGATCATGCGCATTCCTCCCTCACGCGCCGGACGGCGTCCATGAACTCCCGCACGTGCGCCGCCGAGAGCTCGCCATCGTCGCGGTGCGTGTCCTTGAGATAGCTGCCCACCACGGCGCCGTCGGCGATCTTGAAGCTCTCCCGCAGGTTCTCCGGGGTGACGCCCGCCGCGACGATGAGCGGGAAGTCGCCGAGGCCCGCGCGGAAGGCGCGGATCTTGTCGAGCGACGTCTCCTGGCCGGTCGCGTCCTGCGTCACCGCCACCGCGTCGCAGCGGCCGCGCGCGATGGCGAGGTCCTCCTCGAGCGAGCGCTCTGAGAGCACGGGCTGGTACTTGAAGCGCACCCCGCCGAGGACGCAACCCGTATAACGGCTGCGGTAGAGCTCGAGGAACGCCGCGAGCGCCTCCTCGTCGCGCGGCTTCACGTGCCCCACCACGGAGTCGAGCTGCACGAACGCCGCGTCGAACTCCATCGCGAGCTCGAAGCCCATGGCGTCGATGTTGAGGCAGTTCACCCCGTAGACGATGTCCGGCTTCGTTTCCTGGATGTAGGCGAGCGCCCGTCGCATATCCCCGTAGGTGCCGAAATAGTCCTCGACGATGACGGCGTCCACGCCCTCGCGCACGTAGATGTCGAGCTCGCGCTTCATGCGATCGAAGACATCGTCTGGATCCGACCCCTTCAGATGGAGCATCGCCATCACGGGCTTTCGCTCGCGGAAC
The DNA here is from genome assembly GCA_000333815.1 of [Collinsella] massiliensis. GTDB lineage: Bacteria > Actinomycetota > Coriobacteriia > Coriobacteriales > Coriobacteriaceae > Enorma. The sequence continues at coordinate 13,220 of CAPI01000014.1, read as the reverse complement.
AAAGAGAGGAACCTGCTCTTCTCCGCTTCCGGCATACCAACCACCCCCCGATTCTTCGGTCATGCGTACATATAAGTCATAACATAAGTTAATACAGGTTTAGGTATGAAATTCCCGAGCGCGCAACCTGTTACAGGCGAGCGGCAGGGCGCGGGGTGGCGGCGGGACGGTCGCAAGCGGGCTGCCACGCGACGACGTATCCGCGGGGACACGGGCGCGCCGTGCGCAACCGTGCGCGCGCATCGCCCGACGTATACAATAGGTTACGTTCGTTATTCATTCGCGCACCCTTGGCGCATGTACTGAGGAGCCACCTGTGAGCGAAGTCGAGAACCGATATGCATTCACGCTGCAAGAGCAGCTCCGCGCCGACCTCTCCCGGAAAATCGAGGCCGGCATCTACAAACCGGGCGACCGCCTGCCCTCGGAAAGCGAGCTCGTCGAAGCGTACGGGGTGAGCAGGGTCACCGTACGCGCGGCGCTCGGGATGCTCGTCGACGAGGGCGTCCTCGTCAAACGACGCGGCAAGGGCACGTTCGTGCGGCCGACCACCATCGTCGAGAGCGCGCTCACCTCGGGCAGCTTCACGGAGACCTGCCTCGAGATGGGGCTCGAGCCCGCGACGCGCATCCTCATGACGGGCGAGCTGCCCGCCGACCCGTCCATAGCCGCGCTCCTGGGCTGCGCGGACGAGAAGCTCATCGAGATCCGGCGCCTGCGGATGGCGGGCGGCACGCCCGTGATCGTGGAGCACGACTACTTCCCGCTGCGCTACCGCTTCCTCTTGGGGTGCGCGCTCGAGAACCGCTCGCTCTTCGAGATCATCAAGACCGAGGGGGGCAAGGGGATCTGCGGCTTCGAGGATAGCTTCAGCATCGGCCGGGCGGATGCCCAGACCGCCGAGCTGCTCGACGTGGCGGAGGGCGACGCGCTGCTCGAGGTCCTCGAGACGGTCTACGGGCGGGATCCGAGCGACATCGTCTACGTGAACCGCCAGCTCATCGCGAGCGAGCGCTACCGCTACGTGGTGCGCTCGCGCAAGGCATAAAGGTCGGGCGCGAAACCCCCAGCGCTGAACTTCGACACAAAGAAGGCGAGCTCCCGGCCACCGCCGGAAGCTCGCCCATGTAAGAAAACCCCTGGGGTTATTTTACATTTAGGCCATGCCCACCGAGCCGAACTGCTCCATGAGCTCGCGCGTGCGCGCGACGATAGCGTCGCGGCCGGGCTTGAGCACCTTGCGCGGGTCGTAGCCCTTGCCCTGGGTGTCCTTGCCCTCGGCGAAGTACTCGTGCAGGGCGGTCGTGAAGGCGATCTGCAGGTCCGTGTTCACGTTGATCTTGGAGACGCCCATCGAGATGGCCTTCTTGATCTGGTCCTCGGGGATACCGCTGCCGCCGTGGAGCACGAGCGGCAGGTCGCCGACCTGGGCCTTGATCTCGGCCAGGCGATCGAAGGAAAGGCCGGCCCAGTCATCGGGGTACACGCCGTGGATGTTGCCGATGCCGCAGGCCAGGAAGTCGACGCCCAGCTCGGCGATCTGCTTGCACTCGGCGGGGTCGGCGAGCTCGCCGTTGGAGGTCACGCCGTCCTCGGTGCCGCCGATGCCGCCGACCTCGGCCTCGATGGAGAGGCCCTTGCTGTGGGCGATCTCGACGAGCTCCTTGGTGCGGTCGAGGTTGATCTGGAACGTCTCCTCGTGGGAGCCGTCGTACATGATCGAGGTGAACCCAGCGTCGATGGCCTTGAAGCAATCCTCATAGGTGCCGTGGTCGAGGTGGATGGCGACGGGGACGCTGATGTCCTGGGACTCGACGCAGGCCTTCACCATGTCGGCGCAGACCTTGAGGCCGCCCATCCACTTCGCAGCGCCGGCGCTGCACTGGATGATGAGCGGCGACTGGGCCTCCTCGGCCGCCTGGAGGATGGCGAGCGTCCACTCCAGGTTGTTCGTGTTGAACGCGCCGAGGGCATAGTGGCCGGCCTCGGCCTTCTTGAGCATTTCGGCTGCATTGACGAGCATACAAAACCTCCCATGCATGGAATTGAACACAACGACTAGGATACCACGCCCGGCAGCGCGCGCAGCGAACGTCTTGCGCCGTCGCGCGCGCGAAACACAGGCGCCCCCGCGGCTACCGCTCGTCCGAGCGGCGCACCTGGCTCATGAGCGGGTTCACCTCGAGCTCGCGGGCGATGGTGGTGGAGGGCCCGTGGCCGATGCAGCAACGCGTGTCGACGGGCAGGCTCGCGCCGAGCTTCGCGATCGAGCGCATGATGGCGGCATCGTCACCGCCCTCGAGGTCCGTGCGGCCGCAGCCGCCCGGGAAGAGCGTGTCGCCCACGAAGGCGATGTCGCCGTCCTCCGTGGCCGCGAAGAGCACGATGCCGCCCGGCGTGTGCCCCGGCGTCTCGATCACCTGGAACGAGACGTCGCCCACGCGGATGCGGTCGCCCTCGCGCACGGTGCGGTCGGGCGCGGGCGGGACCTCGGACTCGATGCCCCAGAGCTCGCGCATGGCGTCGACCGCGCGCGCGAGGTAGGCGGCATCGACCTCGGACACGATGTAGGGCACCGCGTCGCCGAGCACGCGCCGCATGCCCGCCACGCCGCCGGTGTGGTCCGCATGCGCGTGCGTGCACACGATCCCCGTGACGCGCACGTCCGGGTGCGCCTCCAAGAACGTGCGCGCAAGGTGCTCCCCGTCCCACGCCGGATCGATCACGAGCGCCTCGTCCCCGGAGATGACGAAATACGTATTCGTCTCCACCGGCCCATTCACAACCGATTCGACCCTCACATGCCCCATCGGTTTCGTATCCACCTCACCCATAACAACCCTTTCATCAAAAACTACTGTGCGGAGGCCCCGTGGCACCCCGCAACCCGCGCGACACCGTAACCCTCGTGCGGGGCGTCCGGCGTTTTCCTCCACGCGAGTTCCGCAGGAACAAGGCCCCTCGGCCTTGTTCCGAGGACTGTCTGAGCAGTGGAGGAAAACGCCGGACGCCCCCGCCCGAACAAGTTATCCGCGCGGCTTGCGGGTCGTGGCACCCTCCCCCGGCATGAGGCGCCGCGCGTCGTATACGCTCTCCACCCGGCTGATCTGCGCGAGCAGCGGGTCGAGCCCGCTCGCGTCCGAGATCTGCACGAGGAAGCGCAGCTCGGCGCCGCCGTTGCGGTCGGTGGAGGTGGAGGCGGAGAGGATGTTCGCGCCCGCGTCGCCGATGGCGATCGTCACGTCCTTCAGCAGCCCCATGCGGTCGAGGCACTCGACCACGATCTCCACCTGGAAGAGCGCGTCGGCGCCCTTGTCCCATTCGACCTCGATCATGCGCTCCGCATGCTCCATGAGGCCCTTCACGTTCGGGCAGTTCGCCCGGTGCACCGACACACCGCGGCCGCGCGTGATGAAGCCCACGATGTCGTCGCCCGCGACGGGGTTGCAGCAGTGCGCGAGGCGCACGAGCAGGTCGTTGCCCGCGTTGCCCTTCACGATCACGCCGGAGTTGTCGCGACGCGGCCGGCGCGGCTTGCGGTTCGACCCGCGCGCCGCGAGCACCGCCTCCACGTCCGAGCCATGCTTCTCCTCGGGCTGCGGGTCGAGAATCTGCTGCACGCGGTTGCCCACCATGCGGCACGCCACCTTGCCCGAGCCGATCGCCGCGAACAGGTCCTCGACGCGCACGTAGTTGAGCTGCTCGCACACGGTGTTCAGCGCGCGCGTCGTGCGCTGCGTGGAGATGCCGTAGCCGCGCTTGCGCAGGTCCTTCGCGAGCGCCTCGCGGCCGGCGGCGGCGTTCTCGTCCTTCGTAGCGGCGGCGAAGTAGCGCTTGATCTTCGAGCGTGCCGACGGGGTGCGCACGAGCGCGAGCCAGTCCCGCGAGGGGCGCGCGTTCTTGTTCGTGAGAATCTCCACGCGGTCGCCCATCTGCAGCTCGTGCGCGAGCGGCGTCTGCACGCCGTTCACCCGCGCGCCCACGCAATGGTTGCCCACCTCGGTGTGAACCGCGTAGGCGAAGTCGAGCGGCGTGGCGCCCGCGCGCAGGCTCATGAGCTCGCCCTTCGGCGTGAAGACGAAGATCTCCTGGTCGTAGAGGTCGACCTTGAGCGTGTCGAGGAACTCCTTGGGGTCGTCGATCTCCTCGGCGGTCACCCAGTCGAGCGAGTGCTTGAGGCGGTTGATCTGGTCGTCGAGCTTCTGCGCCTCCGAGCTCTTCGCGGCGCTCGACCCACCCGACTTCTTGTACAGCCAGTGGGCCGCGATGCCGTATTCGGCCTGCTCGTGCATCTCGTAGGTGCGGATCTGGATCTCGAGCGGGCGCGCCGTGGGACCGATGACCGTGGTATGGAGCGACTGGTAGTTGTTGAGCTTCGGCGTGGCGATGTAATCCTTGAAGCGGCCGGGCATGGGGTGCCAGAGGGTGTGCACCGCGCCGAGCGCCGAGTAGCAGTCGCCCACCGTCCGGCAGATCACGCGGAGCGCCACGAGGTCGTAGATCTCGGAGAACTCCTTGCCCTTGCGCTTCATCTTCTGGTAGATGGACCAGTAGTGCTTCGAGCGGCCGTTCACCTGGAAATCGGTGAGGCCGGCGCGCTTGAGCTCGTCGGTGAGCGTCTTGATGGTCTCGGCGAGGTAGCGCTCGCGCACCTCGCGGCTCTCGGCCACCATGCGCGCGATGCGCTGGTACGCCTCGGGCTCGAGGTAGAAGAACGAGAGGTCCTCGAGCTCCCACTTGATGGAGCTCATGCCCAGGCGGTCGGCGAGCGGCGCATACACGTCCATGGTCTCGCGCGCCTTGAACAGCCGCCGGTCCTCGCGGAGCGCCGCGAGGGTGCGCATGTTGTGCAGGCGGTCGGCGAGCTTGACGATGATGACGCGGATGTCCTGCGACATGGCGAGGAACATCTTGCGCAGGTTGAGCGCCTGCTTCTCGTCGATGTTGTCGACCTCGATGTTCGTGAGCTTCGTGACGCCGTCCACGAGCACGGCGATGGTCTCGCCGAAGAGGCTCGTCACGTCGGCGAGCGAGACCTCGGTGTCCTCGACCGTGTCGTGCAACAGCGCCGCGCACACCACGTCGCAGTCCATGTTGAGCTCCGCCAGGATGATGGCGACCTCAACGGGGTGGTTGATGTAGGGCTCGCCGGAGCGGCGGCGCTGCGCGGAGTGCTTCTCGGCCGCGAAGCAGTAGGCGTGCTCCACCGTGGCGCAGTCCTCGGCGCTCATGTACTTCGCGCACAGCTGCGCCAGGTTGTCGTAGTCATCCGCGCAGATCTCGGGTGGCAGGTCGTCCGCACGGGTGTAGTGCATCATCTTCGCGGACGACATGAGCGACGCATCGTGCGCGGCACGCGTTGCAGCATCCATGGTATCCCCTAACCCCGGGCCGCGGGAGCCTGCGGCGTGATAGGACGGTTCACTCGTGCAAGCATATCACGAGCGGGCGCATCGAGCGCCCAGCGGCGGAAGGTGTCGAACGCGTTGCGCGTGCGCAGCCCCTCGAGATAGCGGATGGAGGCGGTGAGCTCCATGCGCCCCGGGTTCTCGACCATCTCGATGCGGCGCGCGGCCTCCACGCCCGAGACGCTCGTGAAGCCGAGCTCCTCGAAGATGGCGATGCCGCTCTCCACCATGCGCTCGTCCACGGGCGTGCGCGCGTCGATGGCGAGGCACATGCCCGCGATGTCGCGGTCGGTCGCCGAGAAGCTCCGCTCGCCCGTCTGCGTGAGGTTCGAGCGCCACATGGTCTGCAGCGCCCGGTAGAGCGTGACGAGCTCGTCGCGCTCGGGGGCGGCGGCGTCGAGCAGGCGCTCGTTGATGCGGGCATCGCGCGCGGAGTAGAGCAGGTGCACGGTCGCGGGCGCCCCGTCGCGGCCGGCGCGGCCGCTCATCTGGTTGAACTCCGTGGCCGAGAACGGCATGTGGTAGAGGACCACGTGGCGGATGTCGGCCAGGTTCACGCCCTCGCCGAACGCGGAGGTGGACACGATGCAGGTGAGGTTGCCCGTGCGGAACGCCTCCTCGACGCGGGCGCGGTCCGCGCGCGCAAGGCCCGCGTGGTAGAACGCGACGCGGCCAGCGAGCTCCGGCACGCGCTTGCGCAGGGTACGGGCGAGGGAGGTGGCCTGGTCGCGCGAGTTCACGTACACGACGCACTTCTCGCCCGTCGCCACGATGGAGACGAGGCGGTTCTCGCGGCTCGCGAGGTCGCGGTCGTCCTCCAGCTCCAGGTTCTCGCGGACCGTGGGGTCGACCACGACGCGCTCGATGCCCAAAAGCCCCGTGATGTCGCGTGCGGCAGACGCATCGGCCGTGGCGGTGACGGCGAGCACGCAGGGCTCCCCGAGCGCGGCGAGCACATGCGGAAGCTCCAGGTAGGCGCTCCGCTCGCCCGCGCGGGCGCGCGCCACATGGTGCGCCTCGTCGACGACGACGAAGCCCACGCGGCCGCAGCGCTCGAAGCGCCCGACATGGATGGCGAGGAACTCCGGCGTGGTGAGCACGATATCGAGCGAGCCCGCCGCGAGCTCGGCGAACGCCCGGTCGCGTGCCGCGCGCGTGCTCTCGCCCGTGAGCACGGCGGCGCGCACGCCGAGGGCGGCGCAGGCGCTCACGAGGTGAAACGCCTGATCGGCCACGAGCGCGCGCAGCGGGTAGACGAGGATGCTCGCCTGGCCGCGCAGCACCGCCTCGCGCACGGCATGCACCTGGAAGATGAGCGACTTGCCGCGCCCCGTCCCCATGACGGCGAGCGTGCGCTCCCCGCGCGCGAGGGCGTCGAGCGCCTCCCGCTGCGCACGGTGCGGCTCGGCCGAGCCGATGAACGTGTGGAGAAGCGTGCGCGTGAGCTCATCGTAGGAGAGCTGCGCGAGGAGCGCTCGGCGGTCGGCGGCCACGGGCGCGGCGTCCGCAGCGGGGGCGGGGCGTCGGGCGCCCGTGGCGGGGCCGGCTGCATCGCCATGCGCCGCCTCATCCGCCCCCTCGGGTGCAGGAGCCGCGGGCAGCGCGTCCGCCCCCTCCCCTGTCTGCGGCAGCGCGTCCTCGTCCGTATGGCGCAGGATGTCGCGGACCATGAGCTTCGGCTTGACCCTGCCCTGCCACCGCTCCGCGACCGCCTCGAACACGAGGTCGACCACCGAATCGCAGGCGCAGACCTCCTCGATGTCGGGCACGCGGAACATGATGGCGGGCACGCTCGACACGCCGTCGGTCGCCGTGAAGCGCATGTGGTCGGCGGTCTTGCCCACGCAGAAGCGGTCGGCCATGGTGACGCCCGTCGCCGCGAGGAGCGGCACCTTGTTGCCCTGGCCGAAGGGCTCGAGCAGCGAGACCTGCTCGATGGTGTCGATGTCGAGCTCGGCGAGGTCGACCATCGTGGCGATCTCGCCCGTGTCCTCGAACGCCTCCTCCGGCAGCTCGGAGAGGACGGCGTCGAGCCGCGCGCGCAGCTCGGGCAGGCGCTCCGCCGGGAGCGTCACCCCCACGGCGCCGGCATGGCCGCCGAAGCGCGTGAGCATGTCGGAGCAGCGCTCGACGGCGTCGAAAAGGTTCACCGAGCCCACGGAGCGCCCCGAGCCGCGCGCCACGCCGTCCTCGATGGAGAACAGGAGCGTGGGCACGTGGTAGCGGTTCACGAGCCGGCTCGCCACGATGCCCTTCACGCCCTCGTGCCAGCCCTCGCCGCCCACCACGATGACGCGGCCGCCGGCGTAGGTCTCCTCCACGCGCGCGAGCGCCTCCTCGGTGAGCTCCGCCTCGATGGAGCGGCGCTCCTGGTTGGTCTCCTCGAGCCGGGCGGCGAGGCGCGACGCCTCGATGGGGTCGCGCTCGAGCAGCAGGTCGAGGGCGAGCGTCGGGTCCGCCATGCGCCCCGCGGCGTTGAGCCGGGGGATGAGCGAGAACGAGAGGGCGTCGGCCGTGATGGTGGAAAGGTCCACGCGGCTCACGCTCGCGAGCGCGATGTAGCCCGGGCGCGCCGTGGCGCGCATCTGGGCGATGCCCTCGGCAACGAGCGCGCGGTTCTCGGGCGTGAGGAGCATCATGTCGGACACGGTGCCGAGCGCCGCCACCTCGAGGTAGCGCTTCCAGAGGTCGGGCATACCGAGGCGCGCGCCGAGCACCTGGACGAGCTTGAGCGCCACGCCGGCGCCGGCGAGCTCGCGCGAGGGGCCGTCGGCAGCGAGCTTGGGGTCGGTGAGCGGGATGCCCTGAGGCACGGCGTCCGACGGCTCGTGATGGTCCGTCACCGCGAGGTCGATGCCGCGGTCGCGCAGGTAGCCCACCTCCTGCTTAGCGGCGATCCCGTTATCGACGGTCACGATGAGCGACGGGTCACAGGAGGCCACCACGCGGTCGAGCGCCGCCTCGGTGAGGCCGTAGCCCTCGTCGAAGCGGCGGGGGATGAACGGGTGCACGTGCGCGCCGAGCTCGCGCAGCGCCTCGGTGAGCAGGCAGGTCGACGTGATGCCGTCCACATCGAAGTCGCCGAACACGGCGATGACCTCGCCTGCGCGCACGGCGCGCTCCACACGGTCGGCCACCTCGGCCATGCCGGGGATGATGAGCGGGTCCGCCCAGTCGCGGTCGAGCGAGGGGGTGAGGAAGCGCTCGGCCTCCTCGGCGGTCTCGATGCCGTGGGCCACCATGATGCGCGCGACAAGCGGCGCGACGTGCAGCGCCTCGGCGAGCGCGGCGGCGCGGGCGGGGTCTTGGCGGGCGAGCGCCCAGCGGCGCGTGGTCTTAAGCGATGCCATGGGGCATCACCGCCTGGGAAGCTGGCGCCGCGTACGGCATGGGTGCGACGGGGTTCGGCTGTGGGATGGGGCGGCACCCGGCACCGTGGCCGGCGTGCCCGCGCGCAAGGCTCTGCATGGCGAACGTCCTTTGGAAGAGACCCGCTGCGGCGGGTCGAGCTGTTGTTCGCCCTCTAGTATACGCGCCGTCCGGACACGTTCGCCCCAGAAGCGCCAATCCCCCGGTAGGCGGCGGGATGCCGCGCACGCTATCGCGCGAGCAGGTAGCGCACCTCATGGGGCACGAGCTCGAGCGAGCCGTCGAGCTCGACCGGCTCCGCGCCGTCCTGGCCGAGCACGTCCTCGAACGTACCCGCCAGCTCCCCGGCATAGAGCGTCGCCGGCTCCGCCGCGGCGTTCACCGCGACGAGCACGCGCGCGGCGGGCAGCCCGTCCGACGCGTCGACCGCGCGCTCGAAGAGCAGCTGCTTGCTCGCGATCTGCACGTTGCGGTACCCGCCGTAGCAGAGCGCCCGCGCCGCGGGACGGAGCGCGCCGTCCGCGTCGCGCCCCGAGCGCACGTGCGCGAGCTGCCGAATCCAGTCGGTGAGGTCGTTTGCCTGCGGCGCCTCGAACGCCGGGCGGAGCGACCAATCGTCGGAGCCGCCCTTCTCGCCCGTCGCACCCCATTCGCTGCCGTAGTACACACAGGGGATGCCCGGCATGCCGAAGAGGAGTCCATAGGCCGGGCGCAGGCATTCAGGGTCGGAAAGGATGCTCGCGAGCCGCGTCACGTCGTGGTTGTCCGCGAACGAGAGCAGGTGCAGCCCCTGGTAGATGCACCACGGGTCGCCCCCGAACTGCCGATGGAGCGAATGGGCGATCTCGAACATGTTGCGGGAATTGAAGCTCGAGTACAGCCCCTTGTAGCACTCGTAGTTCGTGCAGGAATGGAGCATCTCGTCGTTCACGATCTGGCGGTAGTCGCCGTGCAGCATCTCGCCGATGAGCGCGAACGTGCCGTCGCCCTCCGGCGCGTCCCACACCGGCGCTACCGAGAGCTCGTTGGCGAGCGCACGCAGCCGCCGTAGGAAATCGTGGTCGAGGAGGTACGCCACATCGAGGCGCAGGCCATCGATGGCGAATGTATCGCGCCAGGCCCGCACGGTCTCGAGCAGGTACTCCACGACCTCGGGGTTCCGCAGGTTGAGCTTCACGAGGTCGTAGGCGCCCTCCCAGCCCTCGTACCAGAAGCCGTCACCGTAGGCGGAGTCGCCATCGAAGTTGGTGAAGAACCAGTCGCGATAGCGGGAATCCCAACCGTGCTCGCGCAGGTCGCGGAACGCCCAGAACTCGCGCCCCACATGGTTGAACACCGCATCGAGCACCACGCGGATCCCGTGGGCGTGGAGCGTCTCCACCACGAAGGCGAGGTCCTCGTCCGACCCCAGGCGGCAGTCGACGTGCCGCAGGTCGCGCGTGTCGTAGCCGTGCACGCTCGATTCGAACACGGGGTTGAGCAGGACGGCGCCGATGCCCAGGCCCTCGAGGTAATCCGCCCACTCCGCGATGCGCCGGATGCGCGGCACGCGGACGCCGTCGTTCTCGTGCGGCGCCCCGCACAGGCCGAGCGGATAGATCTGGTAGAACGTTTCCTCATATGCCCACATGGCATGCCCTTCCCGAAATGACAAAATCCAGACAGGCTGGTTTTTATCACGAGCGCAGATAACGAAAACGCCGGGCGCGGCTGCTGCCACGACCCGGCGCCTTCCATCGTTTGGTTATCGAGGCTACTCCTCGACCAGCTCGAACTGATCGGGGCCGACGCCGCACACGGGGCAGACGAAGTCCTCGGGCAGCTCGGGGGTATCGACCTCAACCTCGTAGCCGCAGACGACGCACACGAACTTGTAGGTCTTCTTCTCGTCGCTCATGAGATGCTTCCTTTCCAAAAGCGCCGACGTACCGTCGCCGGCATCGTGATAGTAGTACCCAACCGACGCGTTCTCATACGCTCGAATCGCCGGAAGCCGCGAATCCGGACGGGACGGCGCGGTGCGCGTAGGCGCACGCCAATCCCGCGCACCCGCAGCTACGCCTGATAGCTCGAGGCCTTGGGCGGCGTCTTGCCCTTGAGCACCGTGTGGTAGTAGCTGTAGGTGAGCGGCTCCTCGTCCGAGAGCACCTGCGCGTCCACCGCCTCGCCGATGAACAGGTAGTGCGTACCCACGTCGACGGTGTCGATGAGCCGGCACGCGATGAGCGCGCACGCGTGCTCGGGCGCGTACGGGCTGCCCACCGCGGAGGTCTCGCAGCCGTACTTCTCGAACTTGTCGTAGGTGTCGCTCGAGCGGAAGCCGAAGTTGCCGATATAGGGCATGTCCGCGGTCTTGTCGATGGCCGTCACCGCGAAGGCGCCCGACTGCGCGATCACGCGCGCCGTGACGTTGTCCTTGTTGACCGCGACCGACACGCGCGGCGGCTCCGCCGTCACCTGCACGGCGGTGTTGACGATGCAGCCCGCGCGCAGGCCGTCCGCCTCGGCGGAAACGACGTAGAGTCCGTAGGTCATCTTGAAGAAGGCTGTGAGATCCATGGCGAAACCCCTTTCACGAAGCAACGGTTCGCACATGCCCCCATTGTAGCGCATCGACGCGGGCACGCGGCCGCGCCCGGGACGGCTCGGCGAACGGCCGCGGGCGGGCTAGCGGTTGCGCTCCTTGAGGGTGCGCTCGATCTCGCGCTGCATGTCGCGCTTCGCCATGTCGTCGCGCTTGTCGTAGAGCTTCTTGCCCCGTCCCAGGCCGAGCAGGAGCTTCACGCGGCCGTCGGCGTTGAAGTACAGCTCGAGCGGCACGAGGGCATAGCCGCGCGTGCGCAGCTTCACGTCGAGGTGGTTGATCTCCTTGCGGTGCAGCAGGAGCCTGCGGCGGCGGTCGGGGTCGCGGTTGAAGATCGAGCCGTTGCTGTAGGGGTGGATGTGCACGCCGATGAGCCAGCACTCCCCGCCGCGGATGACCGCGTAGGTGTCCGTGATCTGGCAGGCGCGCTCGCGCAGGCTCCGCACCTCGGTCCCCGAGAGCTCGATGCCGCACTCATACGTCTCCTCGATGAAGTACGCATGGTGCGCGGAGCGGTTCTTGGCGATGAGCTTGCGCTCCTTACGACTCGGCATGCGCGTCCCCCTCCCCTGCGTCCTGCGGCGCGGCCGCGGCGGCTCCGGCGGCGCCCGCCCCCCGCTCCGAGGCGAGCTCGGCGTCGGACTCGCGGATGAGGCGGATGAGCGCCGAGCAGGCGTCCTCCCCCACGAGGTCGCGCGCGCGGAGCGTGTAGCGGGTCGCCGCGTCGCGGTCGCCCGCGCGGGCGGCGTCGGTGGCGCACATGAGCAGGCAGATGGCGATCTCGGCGTTCGGCTCGCCGGAGAGGCCCTGCTCGCCCAGGGCGCGCGCGGTCTCCTCGTCCGAGGCCTCTGCCGCATCGGGCGCCTCCTGCATGAGGCGCTCGAGCAGCGCGCGGGTCGCCTCCTCCCGCGGGGCGAACGCCGCGGCGCGCCGGGCGTACCCGGCCGCGAGGAGCGGTTCCTCGCGGTTCAGGAAGAACTGGCCGAGCGCCGCGCACGCGCGCCCGAAGAGCACGGCGTCGGCCGCGCGCTCGAGCACGCTGTAGGCGAGCGCGCCCCATTCGTCCTCGTCGCCGAGCACGCGGTACAGCTCGGCGAGGTCCAGGCGGTAGGCGCAGTTCATGGGATCCCAGCGCACGGCCTGCTTGAGCGCGTCGCGCGCGAGGCCGTACTCGCGCTGGGCGCTGTACGCGAAGGCGAGGTCGGCGTACACGCGGTCGAAGGGCGCGTCCACCTGCACGAGCGTGCGCGGGTCGCGCTCCACGCGGCGGTACGCAAGACGCTCGAACATGTCGGCGAAGCTGAAGAACTGCACCTCGTCGGTGGTGACGCAGGCGTCCTTCGCGTAGTCCTCGACCGCGTCGCGCAGCTCGAGCAGCTCGGGCAGGGCGGCGTCGATGTCCCCCTGGCCCAGGTAGTTCTCAATATGGCGAATGCCCTCTTCGGTGACGGGCGCTTCCATCGCATGTCCTCTCGTCGGTGCCTGCACGGCACACGCGTATATCCAGCCTTTTAGTGTAGCGCACGGGGCGCGGCGACGAGCCCCAGATCGAGGTGGCCGCGCAGCTGGTCGGTCGCGCGCACCTCCACGACCACGCGGTCGCCCGGGCGGATGCGCCTGCCGGTGGCCGATCCCACGAGCGCGAGCGTGCGCTCGTCGAGGTCGAACCACTCGTCCCCGAGGTCGCGCAGGCGGATGAGGCCCTCGGCCTGCGTCTCGTCGATGCGCGCGAACGCCCCCATCGCGTCGACCCAGCTCACCGTCGCCGTGAAGCGCTCGCCGATCCGATGGGCGTAGTAGCGCGCCACCATGACCTTCTGCGAGGCGCGCGCCGCGGCGTCGGCCGCCCGCTCGCGCTC
>CAPI01000015.1 GCA_000333815.1 [Collinsella] massiliensis | reverse complement strand
TGCCGCGCGGCCGGGCCCGGGGTGCTACCATGGTGCCCCGCACCCGACGCGAGGAGGCGCCCGTGAACGACGCGGAGAGGGCGGCCTACGAGGCCGCGATGACGGAGAACCAGCTGCTCAGGGCGGTGTTGGACGACCTAAAAGCGGAAGGCTGCGCCCCGGCTTCGATGTCGGACGCGAGAAAGACCGCGCTCGGCGAGAGATTGCGCGCGGCGACCGGCCTGCCCCTCCGAGAGATCACCGCTTTCTTGAGGATCTCGAGGAGCTCCTATGAGTACCACCGCGCGCGGCTCGGGCGCGACAAGTACGCCGCGCTGAGGGCCGAGGTCCGCGAGGCGTTCGAGTCGATGGGCGGCGGCCGCGGGTACCGCCCCGTGTGGGCGGAGCTCCGGAGGCGCGGGACGCGCGTCTCGGAGAAGGTCGTGAGGCGGGTGATGCGCGAGGAGGGGCTCTCGGCGCGCGGGCGCCGCCGGGCGAGGCGCTGGTCCAGCTACGCCGGGGAGGCCTCCGAGGCCCCGCCGAACCTGCCGCTGCG
>CAPI01000016.1 GCA_000333815.1 [Collinsella] massiliensis | reverse complement strand
CCTACACCGCGTAGCCGAGGAGCCTGCGGTTCTCGTCCGGCGTGCGCCAGCCCAGCGCCCCGGATATGCGCCCCGAGCGGAACCAGTGGAGCCACCGGTTGAGCTCGGCCATGAAGCCCCAGGCGTCCCAGCCCTCCCAGTCCCGGCGGTGGAAGAACTCGCTCTTGAGCAGGCCGAAGAAGCCCTCCATGCGGGCGTTGTCCGGGCTCGCGCCCTTGCGCGACATGCTCCTGACGGGGCGGTTCTCCCGGCACAGCCCGATCCAACCCGGCCAGCGGTAGTGCCCGCCCCGGTCGGAGTGGACGACGGGCCGCTCGCCCGGCGCGAGCGTCGCGCAGGCGGCCTCGAGCGACGAGTCGGCCAGCCGGGCGGTCGGCGAGGGGCCGATCCTCCACGAGACCGGCATGCCGTCGAAGCAGTCGAGCACGGCGCTCAGGTAGACCCTGCCCGCGTCACCGGGGAGCCTGAACTCGGTGATGTCCGTGACCCAGAGCACGTTGGGGGCGGGGGCCGAGAAGTCGTGCGTCCCGTCGGGG
>CAPI01000017.1 GCA_000333815.1 [Collinsella] massiliensis | reverse complement strand
CAGCCCATCCGCCGCTCGCCGCCGCCGGACGGTCGAACGCCCGATTATTGCGCCCCCACCGTATAATCGGGAGAGGGAATGCGGCGGCGCCAGCGCGCGGCGCCCCGGTTTCGGGCTGCTTTCAGGAGGCGACCTATGGCGTATACGATCTACAACTTCCTCAACAACGACGATGTGAAGGTGCTGCACCAAGCCGGTCAGTACCAGGTGATCCAGTGGGATCGCGACCTTTCCGTCGCGCCGTGGAGCGCGCAGGAGGCGTGGTTCGCCTCGCAGATGGACGTGCGGCGGCGCCAGCTCGTCGCGACGCTCGACGGGCACACGGGCGTCACGCTCCAGGCGGGCGCCATGCAGTGGACGGTCGGTTCCGTGCAGGCATCGACCGGCGTGAAGGGCGTGGGCGACCTGCTCGGCAAGGCGGTGCGCGGCGCCGTGAGCCAGGATTCCATCATCAAGCCGGAATACACGGGCACGGGCATGCTCGTGTGCGAGCCCACCTGGCGCCACCTGCTCATCCTCGACCTGTCCCAGTGGGGCGGCTCCGTGGTGCTCAACGACGGGCTTTTCCTCGCGTGCGACAGCACGCTCCACCACGATCTGCAGCGCCGCTCGAACATGTCGTCGGCGCTCGCCGGCAACGAGGGCCTCTTCAACCTGCGCCTCGACGGACAGGGCTTCGCGGTGCTCGAGTCGCCGTGCCCCCAGACGGAAGTCGTCTACATCGACCTCACGAACGACGAGGTGAGAATCGACGGCAACTACGCGCTCGCCTGGACGAGCGGGCTCGCCTTCACGGTGGAGCGCTCGGGCAAATCGCTCATCGGCTCGGCCGTGGGCGGCGAGGGCCTCGTGAACGTGTACCGCGGCACTGGGCGCATCATGATGGCGCCCATGCAGGCGGCGACGAGCTGGAACACGAACGCCGCGAACCCGACGAGCTAGGGCGGCGGCGAGCGCGGGTGACGGAACGCCGGGGCGCTGCGGCGCGGTGCCGGAACGCGCGCGCCGCCCGTTCACATCGTCGCGCACAGGATCGCGCCCTCCGGGTATCATGCTTGCAATATCGGTTTCATCGAGAGGGGCGCTCATGGCGGTCGAGGAGCTCAAGCACATGGTCGATGCGGCGGAAGGCCGCGAAGCGGTGGACATCCTGTTCACGAACGCGCAGATCGTCGACGTGTACGCGCTGCGCGTGGTGCCCGGGCGCGTCGCCGTGAAGGACGGCGTGATCGTGGGCGTGCTCTTCGACCCGCGCGACGCCGACGTGCCCGACCCCGCGGCCGCCCAGGTCATAGACCTCGGCGGGCGCTTCCTCTCGCCCGGCTTCATCGACGGCCACCTGCACATCGAGTCCTCGAACGTGCGCCCCTCGGAATACGCGCGCATGGCGCTCGCCCGCGGCACCACCTGCGCCATCGCCGATAGCCACGAGATCGCCAACGTCTGCGGGCTGGACGGCCTCTCCTTCATGATCGAGGACGCGCGCCGCAGCCCGCTCGATATCAAGTTCATGATGCCGTCGTGCGTGCCGGCGCTGCCCGACGAGCAGGCCGGCGCCAGCATCACGGCTGCGGACATGCAGGCGTTCATGGCCGAGCATCCCGGGGAGATCTTCGGCCTGGGCGAGATGATGAACTACCCGGGCGTCGAGGCGGCGGATGCCGAGACCCTCGCGCGCATCGACGCGGCGCGCGCGACCGTCTCGGGGCTCGTGGACGGCCACGCCCCGCTCGTTGCGGGCAACGACCTCAACGCCTACACCGCCTCGGGCGTCATCGCCGACCACGAGTGCACGAACGTGGACGAGGCGCTCGACAAGCTGTCGCGCGGCATGTACATCATGCTGCGCGAGGGCACATGCAGCCACGACCTCGAGGCGCTCGCGCCCCTCGTGGTGGACGACCCGCGCCGCGCGCGCCGCTGCTGCTTCGCCACGGACGACCGCGCGCCGTCGGACGCCCTCGCGATCGGCATGATCGACAACGCCTGCCGCGTGGCGATCGCCTCCGGGATCGACGAGCTCACCGCCATCGCCATGGGCACGCTCTCCACGGCCGAGTGCTTCGGGCTCGACCACGGGCACGCGCCCGCCTGCGAGCGGCGCGGCACCATCGCGCCGGGCAAGCGCGCCGACCTGCTCGTCCTCGACGACCTTTCCTTCACGCGCCCGCCGCGCGCGGTGTACTCCGCCGGCGAGCTCGTCGCGCGGGACGGTGCCTTCGTGGGCGAGGTCGCCCCGGCGAGCGCGCGCGTCGAGGAGCTCGAGGCGCTGCTGCGCGGCTCGGTGCGCCTGCCCGAGCTCTCGGCTGAGGTGTTTGACTACCCCTTCGTCCCCGGCAGCGCGGTCATCGACGTCATCCCCGGCAACGCCATCACGGGCGCGGCCTACCCGGACTCCGCCGAGGGGCTCCGCCGCATCATGCTCATCGAGCGCCACGGGCGCGGGGTCGCCGCGCAGGAGGCAGGTACCGACGGCGACGCCCCGGCGGGCACGGGACTCGTGGGGAAGCACATCGGCCGCGGCTGGCTGCGCGGGTTCACGATCGCAGGCGGCGCCATCGCCTCGACGATCGGGCACGATTCGCACAACGTCTGCGTCGTGGGCGACAACCCGCGCGATATGTACGAGGCGGTGCGCCATGTCGGCCAGGGCGGCTTCGTGCTCGTGCGCGACGGGAGCGTCGTTGCCCGGCTCGACCTGCCGCTCGGCGGCCTCATGAGCGACAAGCCCGCCGACGAGGTGGCGCGCGAGCACGACGAATTCATCGCCGCCGGCCGCGCCGCCGGCATCGAGCCGCCGCTCGACCCGCTCATGGGCATGATCTTCCTGCCCCTGCCCGTCATCCCTACGCTGCGCATCCGCCCCGAGGGCGTGTTCGACGTGCGCACGATGAGCTATGCCGTCTGACGACGCACGGGGGAATGGGTTGGTTGGGGACGTGTTCCTTTCAACCCATTCGCTGGCGGACGACCTCGGCCGATTCCAACCCCTCCCGAATGGGTTGAAAGGAACACGTCCCCAACCAACCCATATTTCCAAATCATGGGTTGAAAGGAACACGTCCCCAGCCAACCCATCCGAGCCTCCGGATGCCGCGCTGCGCGTCTCGATCGTGCTGCTCGACGGCATGTGGTCGTTCGACGTGGCAGCCCCCATGCAGGTGTTCGGCGGCGTGATCGCCCCCGACGGCACCGAGCCCTGCCGGCTGAGCACGGTGGGCCTCGGAGAGGTCGCCCGCCTCGACCACGGCATGTTCGTCGAGACCTGCCCGCTCGAGCGCTATCGCGAGCGCCCCGACATCGTGGTCGTCCCGGGCTTCTCCAATCCCTTCCAGATCGAGGCGGACGCGCGCCCGCTCCCGGTGGATGATGCCCAAGCAGCGCGCCCGGCGCCCGACGCGCTCCTTACCTGGCTGCGCGCGCAGCACGAGCGCGGCGCGGAGCTCGTGGCGCTGGGCACGGGTACGTTCGTCCTGGGCTGGGCGGGCCTGCTCGACGGCTGCTTTTGCACCACCCACGGCGCCTATGCCGACGGCCTCGCCCGCCAGGTGCCCGCCGCGCGCATCGATGCCTCCCGCCTCATCGCCCACGACAAGGAGCGCCGCATCTGGACGTCGGCTGGCGGCGCCTCGTGCGTCGACGTCTGCCTCACGGCCTTCGCTGCGCAAGCGGGGATGGGGACGGTCGGCCGCGTCGAGCGCATCATGAACCTCGCCGCCGCGCGCCCGGCGGATGCCGAGCAGGACACCGTGCGTGCGCCCATCGCCGGTGCGGGCGTCGCGGGCGACCTGAGCGTTCGGCGCGTGGAGGGCACCGTGCGCCAGAGCCTGAGCCAGTCGTGGACCACCGAGCAGATGGCGTGGTACGCGGGCATGTCGGTCCGGACGTTCCAGCGGCATTTCAAGGCGCAGATGGGCATGACCCCGAGCCGCTGGCTCGTCCGCGAGCGCGTGCGCGCAGCCTGCGAGCTGCTCGAGCTCACGGACCTCTCCATCGAGGTCATCGCCGCGCGGGTGGGGCTCTGCGATGCCGCCGCGCTCCGACGCGGCTTCTCGGCGATGCTCGGCACCTCCCCGAGCGCGTATCGCGCGCAGTTCCGGCGCACCGCTGCGGCCACCTCGGGCTAAGCGCGCCAGAAAAAAGACCCGCCGGCATCCCAGCGGGTCTTCCATGGGTTTGCATGTAGCCGCCACGCGGCAGCCGCGCGCTCTTACGCGTACAGCGCGGGGCGCTCCGGCAGCGAGATCTCGACGCGCCCGCCGTTGTGCAGGCTCTCGAGCATCGCGTCCGCGGCGACGTTCGCCACGTAGCCGTCCCAGGCGGTCGCCATCTGGCCGCTCGGCTCCTCGCCGCGCTCCACGCGGTTCAGGAAGGCGCGCATCTCCTTGTCGTACGCGTCGAGGAAGCGAGCGAACCAGTCGCTCGAGATGGAGTGGTAGATGCGCTCGGCCTGGCGCACCTCGGGCGTGGCGACGTCCGGCAGGCTCACGGTGCCCGACTCGCCCACGAGGCGGCACTGGATGTCGTAGCCGTACTGGCAGTTCACGTTGGCCTCGACGGTCACGATCGCGCCATGCTGGAACTCGATGATCGCGATCTGCGGCTCGCGCAGGTTCTCCGCGCCGTTGGGGTTCAGGCGGTTCTGGCGGGCGCACTTGATCTCGACCGCCTTGTAGTCGTCGTCGAAGAGGTAGTGCAGGATGTCGCACTCATGGATGAGGGTGTCGTTAACCACGTTGTCCGTGCGGTAGTAGGAGGTCGCCGCCTGGGCGTTGAAGTGGCGGCAGTCGCCGCAGAGCAGCTCGCCGATCTGCTTGGAGTCGATGATCTCCTTCATCTGCTCGTAGCCGGTGTCGTAGCGGCGGTTGAAGCCCACCTGCACGAGCTTCTTGCCGGCCTTCACCTCGGCTTCGACGACCTTCCAGGAATCGGCGCCGTCGATGGTCATGGGCTTCTCGGTGAAGACGGGCTTGCCCGCCTCGATGCACGCGAGCAGGGGCTCCAGGTGCGCGTCGTTGCGGCTCGCCATCACCACGGCGTCCACCTCGGGCGCGTGGATGAGCTCGTCGGCGGAATCGCAGATCTTGGCGTCGAGGCCGAAGTCCGCGACCGCCTTCTCGGCTGCCGCGCGATTGAGGTCGTAGATGGCGACGATGTGCGCGTTGCCCATGCGGTTCGCGATGCGATCGATGTGGTCGCGGCCCATCTGGCCGCATCCGATGAATCCAATGTTGACCATGGTCTGTTCCTTTCCCTGGAAAATGGTTACCGATTGATTGCCCCGTGCGCCTACTGGCCGGTCTTGGTGATGCCGATGAGGATGCCGCCGATGGCTATGAGCACCATGCCCGCGATGACGAAGCGCATCTCCTTGGGCGTCTTCTTCTCGTGCAGGATGAAGAGGCCGCCGAGCGTCGAGAAGATGACGTTCATCTGCGAGAGCGTCCAGCCCACGGCGACGCCGTTCATCTGGTTGGAGAACATGACGGTGATGTTCGCGATGGCGAAGAGCACGCCGGTCGCCATGTTCTGCCAGCTCTTCTTGCCGAACACGCCCTCCACGGGGTCGCCTGCGCCGCGGGGCGCGAGCTTCTTGCACATGAAGAACGCGAGCACGGTCGTGGAGATGAACATGAAGAGCGCCTGCGGGAAGATGAGGTCCATGCTATCGACGGAGAAGAAGCGCGCCGCGGTGGCGTAGGCGACGAAGCCCGCCGACGAGATGACGGTGATGATGATGCCCTTGGTGATGTCCGAGGACGAGGTGCTGGACTGCGCGTCGCCGGACTTCTCCTGCCAGGCGCTGAGCGCGACGCCCACGATGATGAGGGCGATGGCGCCGAAGCCGAGGATGAGCTGCCAGGTCTGCGGCCACTCGTTGAACGCGAACGCGCCGATGATGGCCGTGAAGGCGAGCTGCAGGCCGCTGGAGAGCGGCATGGCGCGCGAGACGCCCAGGTAGTCGAAGGACTTGATCTGTAGGATCTGGGCGATGCTCCACGGGATGCCGTTGATGGCGGCCGCCGCGACGAGCGTGCCCGACCAATTGATGGGATGGATGAAGGCGATGACGATGCCGAACAGCAGCGTCGTGAGCACCATGCCCATCTGCTTGTTCGCGGTGTTGCCACCCACCTTCTGCATGACGATCCCCTGGAAGCCCCAACCGAGGGCAGGGATCAGGCCGAATAAGATAGAACCCATAGTGCCTCCTGGTTCCTGTTTGCGCGCCCGCGTCGGGGCGCGATGTCACAGCAGTTCCAGTGTATGGTTGCGGCTTCAGCACATACATTCAAACAACGACATTGTTCGTGCGTATTACGACAAAATCGGATGGGTTGGATGGGTTGGTTGGGGACGTGTTCCTTTCAACCCGTTCGCCGGCGGGCGATTCCGACCGACCCAACCCCTCCCGAATGGGTTGAAAGGAACACGTCCCCAACCAACCCATCCCCGCGATGGTGGGGCGCTACAATGGTGGGAGCGCGGGAAGCGCGGGCCGCCGCCGGCGGATCTGTGGGCGCCCGGCGAGCGGGCGGTATCGAAAGGAGCTCCCTTGATCAAGCTCATCGCATCGGATATGGACGGCACGCTGCTCAACGAGAACGGCGAGGTGCCGCCCGAGACGTTCGACCTCATCCTCGCCCTGCGCGAGAAGGGCATTCACTTCGCGGCCTCATCGGGTCGCCGCTTCGACCGCCTGTGCATGTTCTTCGAGCCGGTGCGCGACCAGATGGATTTCGTGGCCGCCAACGGCGCGCAGGTGTACGCGGGCGGCGAGCTCGTCGACCGCGAGGTGTTCTCGCACCTGGGCATCAAGCGCCTCGCCAAGACGGTGGGCATGTTCGAGCACCTGCACCTCGCGCTGTTCGACCGCACCAAGTCGTTCCTCCTCGACGATGAGGACAAGTTCGTGCGCGAGTGCGACAAGGACCTGCCGAACATCGAGCGCATCTGGTACCTGCCCACGCCCGACGTGAACATCATCAAGGCGTCGATCTACTGCGACGACGGCCACGTGATGGACTACGCCTACGCGCTTTCGCGCGAGCTGGGCGACGAGTTCATCTTCGCGCCGTCCGGCAGCGCATGGGTCGACCCCATCCAGCGCGGCGTGTCCAAGGCGACGGGCATCCAGCAGGTCATGGCGCGCTACGGCATCAAGCGCGAGGAGGTTATGGCGTTCGGCGACTCCATGAACGACTACGAGATCATCCGCTTCGCGGGCGTGGGCTGCGCGATGGCGAACGCCCGCCCCGCGCTGCGGGCCGTGGCCGACCGCGTGGTGGGCTACAACCACGAGCAGGCGGTGCAGCAGGAGATGCGCAAGCTGCTGGAGCAGTCGGAGTAGCCCGGTGCGCCGCGCCTAGTCGGGCTGGCGGGAGAGCCCGCGCTCGCCCGCGACGAGGTGGATGACGCGCGCTCCGAGGAGCTCGGCGTCCACGCGGTCGTGGGTGGCGATGATGACGATCCGGTTTTGTTCACGGGAGCGCACGAGCATGGCCGCGCGCTCCCGTGCCGTTGCGTCGAGGCCGGTGAACGGCTCGTCGAGCAAGAGGATCCCGTGCGGCGCGAGGAGCGCCCGGGTAAGCGCGATGCGCCGCCGCTCGCCGCCCGAGCACGTGGAGGCGGGGGAGAGCAGGCGCTCGCCCAAGCCGAGCGCGCGAAGCAGCGCCGGCGCCGCGTCCCAGGCGGCGGTGCCGGGCGTAAGCGGAAGCCGCACGTTGGCGAGCGCGCTCGCCTGGTCGGCCAGGCGGTCGTCCTGGAATGCCATGGAGACGGGGGGGAGTATCTCGCGGTCGCACGCATCGCCCACGATGAGCGAGCCCGCGTCCGCGCGCTCGAGCCCGGCGACGATGCGCATGAGCGTGGTCTTGCCCGCGCCCGACGGCGCCATGAGGCAGAGGGCCTCGCCCGGGCGCGCGACGAGCGAGACATCATGCAGTACGCAGTGCCCTGCGAACGACTTCTCCACCCCGTCCAGCGCAAGCGGCTCCGCGGCCACATCCGCCATCGGCGAAGCCACAGCTGCATCCAGCCCCGCCTCAGCGTCATCTTCGGAAGCCGCCGCGCCCGCATCCATGCGCTCGAGTGCGGGCGCGTGCCCGGCCGCCGCGCAGGCGATGGGCTCCATGCCGTGCAGCGCCGCGCGCACCAGCGCCGTAGAGGCCGCGCTCAGCGCCACGACGGCGAGCGTGACGGCGAACAGCTCGGTCGTGTCGAAATAGACCTTCGCGTCGTAGATGGCCTCGCCGAGCGAGCCGTTCGGGATGCCGATGACCTCGGCTGCCACGCCCGCCTTCCACGCCATGCCCATGCCGGCGCCCAGCGCCGCGCTGAGATACGGGAAGAGCCGGGACATGACGAGGTAGCGCAGTCTGCGCCGCGCGGGTACGCGGAAGAGCGCCGCCATCTCGTCGAGCGCACGGTCGGTCGCGCGGAGCCCCGCGAGGGTGTTCTCGTACACGATGGGCAGCACCACGAGCAGCACGACGAGCACGGCGAGGTTGGCGGCGCGCAGCCAGATGAGCGCGAGCACGGTGATCGAGGCCACGGGCACGCTCTTCGCGAGCGAGATGAGCGGCGCGACGAGCCCCTCGACCACGCGCCAGCGCGCGGCCGCGAGCGCGCCGAGCACCCCGAGCAGGGCGCCGAGCGCGAACCCGCCCGCGATGCGCGCGAGCGAGAACCCGATGCGCTCCCAGAACACCGCCTGCGGCAGGAGCTCGCCCAGGCGCAGGAGCACCGCGACGGGGGAGGGCAGCAGCAAGGGGCTGCCCAGCGCCATGGAGCCGAGCTGCCAGACGATGATCCAGAAGAGGACGGCACCCGCCGCCAACCGGTTTCCCGGCGCGCTCGGGTGCCGTCGCGTCTCGACGCGAGGTCGCGGCATGGGCGGTTTACTCCTCGTAGTAGAAGTCGTCGCTCGGCATTTCGCCGCCCACGGACTGCGGGTCGGCGTCGTAGAGGGTCTTGAGGTAGCCCTCGAGCGCCTCGCGCATCTCGCTATCGGTCACGCACACGATGTGGCAGTAGGGGATGGCCTTCTCGGCGATCTGCGCCTTGACGATGCCCGCCGCCTCGATGAGCTTCGCGGCCTCCGCGTGGTTATCGTTCACGAATGCGACGGAGGAGGGGTAGGCGTCGAGCAGCTCGTCGATCGCGCCGGGGTACTCGTCCACGAAGGAGCGGCGCGCCACGGCGACACCGGTGATGAGCTGGGAGTTGTCGCCGTTGGCCGCGGTGGTGTCGTCCCACACGTC
Source organism: [Collinsella] massiliensis (assembly GCA_000333815.1). Classification (GTDB taxonomy): domain Bacteria; phylum Actinomycetota; class Coriobacteriia; order Coriobacteriales; family Coriobacteriaceae; genus Enorma. The sequence goes on along the minus strand of CAPI01000017.1, from coordinate 4,834 downwards.
GGTGAGGTCGAGCGCGATGCGCGCGCCCTTGACCTGCTCGATTGCGCTCGTGGCGAAGGGCTGCGGCAGCATGCACACGATGCTCGGGTCCGACTGGAGTGCGGCGAGGCACTCGGAGTGCTCGCTCACCCACTGGATGGTGACGTCCTTATCGGGGTCGATGCCGTTCTCGCGCAGCAGGTACTCGAGGGCGAACTGGGGCGTGGAGCCGCGCCCGGCGGAGTAGATGGTGCGCCCGGCGAGGTCGGAGAAATCGTGGATGGTGTCCTGCGCCTCGACGATGTCGAGGACGCCGAGGGTGTTCACGCAAAGCACCGTGACCTCGCCCTCGGTCTTCTGGTAGAGCGTGGCGGCGAGGTTCGCCGGGACGCAGAGCACGTCGAGGTCGCCCTGGATGAGTTGGGGCGTGAGCTCGTCCGCCGAGCCGGCGAGCGTGAACTCGTAGGTGTTGACGAGCTTGGCGATGTCCGCCGGGTTGTCGTTCTCGGGGAGCTCGACGTTGTTCTGGGCGGCGAGGTCCTTGAGCGCGCCGCAGGCGTCCATGAGGCCGACGAGCCCCATGCCCGTGGGTCCCTGGAGCGTGCCGATGCGAACGGTGGTGGGGTTGGAATCGGTGGGCTGCTTTTCCGAGGACCCGGAGCCCTCGTTGTCGACGATCGTGCCGGCGGAGCAGCCGGCGAGGCCGAGGCCGCCCGCCACGACGGCGAACCCGCTGAGGAGCGAGCGACGGGAGATGGTTATCGGGTGACGAGTGCTTTCCGTGCTACGAGATTGATCATCGTTTTTCATTGAAACCTCCTAAGTTCAATGACGAAGGCGTGCATACCACTATATCAGCGCCACGCCCGCGGCGCGTCCGCCGTTCATGCGCGCTATCTTCTGTGTACCCCGGATGGGGCGTTTCCATGGCGTGGATCCGGAATGCGCCGTCGGGGGGGGTGCGGAGGCGCGAGTGTGCGCCCAGCGTGGCGGGGGCGCTTGCGCCCACACGGAAAGCGCGCCCGGGGCGGCATCCATCGATCGCCCCGGGCGCGCATGTGACGCGCGCGTGTCGTCGCCCGTCTACGCTACCGCGCCGTCCGCCGTCACGCGCAGCGGCATCGCCCACGCGGCGTGGTCGGAGTGCAGCAGCTCCTCGGCGCGCTCGGAGAGCGGCTCGCCCAGGAAGCCGTCGTAGCAGGCCTTGACGGCGGGGTTCTCGTGGCTGAAGCGCAGCTCGCTCTGCTCGTCGATGATGCGCAGTGTGCAGCCGCGGTCCGCCGAGAGGTTGATGCCCTCGATGATGGGCTGGCCGCCGCCGCCCACGCAGCCGCCGGGGCAGGCCATGATCTCCACGAAGTCGTACCGCGCCTCGCCGCGCTCAAGCGCCCGGCAGAGGGCGTCGGCGTTTGCGAGGCCGCTCGCCACGGCGATCTTGAGCTGGCGGTCGGGCAGGTCGAACGTCTTCTCGCGCCACCCGCGCTCGGGACCTTCGTGACGCACCTCGTGGAAGGCGTTCGCGTCGGGGTTCTCGCCGGTCGCGAAGAAGTACGCCGTGCGCAAGGCCGCCTCCATGACGCCGCCGGTCACGCCGAAGATGTGCCCCGCGCCCGTCGCCACGCCCAAGGGGCGGTCGAACTCCTCCTCCTCGAGCAGATCGACGTTCACAAAGCGCGAGCGCAGCTGCCGCGTGAGCTCGCGTACGGTGAGCACGGCGTCCACGTCCGGCCCCGTGCCGGTGGAGTCCATGCCGGGGTAGGCCGCCTCCATCTTCTTGGCAATGCACGGCATGTAGGACACCACGTAGATGTTCGCGGGATCCACGCCGAGCAGCTGGGCGTAGTACGTCTTGGCGAGCGCGCCGAAGATCTGCTGCGGCGACTTGGTGGTGGAGAGCCTGCCGGCGAGCGCGGGGTAGCGGTCCTTCACGAAGCGCACCCAGCCCGGGCAGCACGAGGTGAACATGGGGCCTTCCTCGCCCGCGGCCAGCCGCGCCATGAGCTCGCTCGCCTCCTCCATGATGGTCACGTCGGCGGCGAAGTCCGTGTCGAAGACGTAATCGAAGCCCAGCCGGCGGATGGCGGCGACCATGCGGCCGGGCGTGGGCGCCTTGCCGCCCAGGTCGAGCATCTCCGCCCAGCTCGAGCGCACGGCGGGCGCGACCTGCGCGATGACGACCTTCTCGGGGTCGTTGATGGCCTCGAAGACCCGCTCGGTGTCGTCGCGCTCGTGGAGCGCGCCGGTGGGGCAGTTGGCGATGCACTGGCCGCAGTAGGCGCACTCGTCCTCCGCCACGGCGTCCACGTGCGCGCGGCTGCCGGAGTCGACGAGGTCCCACACGCCGAGCGCCTGCACCTTCTGGCAGGTGGAGACGCAGCGCAGGCAGTTCACGCACTTCTCGGGCTCGCGCACGAGTGGGAAGCGCGCGTCGATGGGCTTCGTCTCGAAGAACGTGGTGTAGGGCACCTCGTGCACGTTCATGCGGTCGGCGAGCGCCTGGAGCTGGCAGGTGCCGTTGCGGAAGCACGTGGGGCAGCGGCGGTCGTGCCGCGAGAGGATGAGCTGCAGGTTCGCGGCGCGCGCCCGGCGCACGCGCGGGGTGTCGGTGTGGACGACCATGCCGTCGGCGACCTTGTTGTTGCAGGCGGCGACCAGGTGGTCGATGCCCTCGACCTCCACGAGGCACACGCGGCAGGCGCCGATCTCGTTGATCTCGCGCAGGTAGCACAGGGTAGGGATGTCCACGCGGTGCTCGCGCGCGACCTCGAGGATGGTGGCCTCCTCGGGGGCCTCGTAGGCGCAGCCGTCGATCGTGATGGTTACCATGACATCCGTCCCTCCTCATGCAGGATGCCGCAGCCGAAGTGGTCGCAGTTGAGGCACCTGAGCGTTTCCTGGCGGATCTCCTGCTCGGAGAGGCCGTATTCAACAAGGTCGAAGTCGTGCACGCGCTCCTCGACGGGGCGCTCGCCCAGCACGGAGCGGCCACAGGGCACGCGGTCGTCCAGGCGCGGGTGCGGCAGGTCGATGTCCACGGAGACGGCGTGGTGGAAGCCGAGGTAGGTGTCGATGGAGCGCGCCGCCTTCTTGCCGTCGGCGATGGCGAGGATCACGGTCGCAGGGCCGCGCATGCAGTCGCCGCCGCTGAAGATGCCCGGGTGCCCGGGGACGGCGAGCTCCTCGTCCACGTCGAACTGCTTCCAGCTCGTGGGGAGGCCCGCTTCGGCGAAGTAATCGGACTGGATGTCCTGGCCGATGGCGACGATGACCACCTGGCAGGGGAACTCGTGCGCCGGGCGCTCGGCCTCGACGGGCGCGGGGCGGCCGCGCTTCACCGGGCCGATGATCTGCGGCTGGGCCTTGAGGGCGCGCACGCGGCCCGCTTCGTCCGTGAGGATCTCGAGCGGCGCCATGAGGTCGGCGATCTCGCAGCCGTCGGCGATGGTGCCCTCGATCTCCTCGGGCAGCGCGGTCATGTCGGCCGTGCGCCGGCGGTACACCACCGTGACGCGCTTGGCCCCGCAGCGCACCGCCGAGCGCGCGGCGTCCATGGCGACGTTGCCGCCGCCCACCACGCACACCTCGAGGCCGGAGTAATCCGGGGTGTTCCCCAGGCCGATCTCGCGGAGCATCTTCACCGCGGGCACCACGCCCTCGGCGTCCTCGCCGGGCATGCGGAGCTTCTTGTCGCCGTGCGCGCCCATGGCGATGTAGACGGCGTCGAAGTCGCGCTCGAGCTCCTCGAGCGTGATGCCGTCCGCGCCCACGGGCGCGTTGCAGTGGATCTCGACGCCCGCGGCCTCGATGGAGGCGATCTCGTCGTCCAGGATGGTCTTCGGCAGGCGGTAGTTGGGGATGCCGTAGCGCAGCATGCCGCCGGCCTGCTCGCGCTGCTCGAACGCCACGACCTCATGCCCCATGCGGGCGAGGAAGTACCCGCAGGTGAGGCCGGAGGGCCCGGCACCCACGATGGCGACGCGCTTGCCGGTGGCCGGCCCCCGGTCGCAGGCGCGCGGCGCGCGGGCGTGGTCGACGGCGTAGCGCTTGATGCCGCGGATGTTCACGGCGTCGTCCACCATGGTGCGGCGGCAGGTCTCCTCGCAGGGGTGCTCGCACACGTAGGCGCAGGCGGAGGGGAAGGGGTTGTCCTTGCGGATGAGCTCCACGGCCTCCTCGTAGCGGCCGGCGCCCGTGAGCGCGATGTAGCCGGGGATGTCCACGTGCGCGGGACAGCTCACCACGCAGGGCGTGCCCTGGCTCGAGCTGCGCAGGCAGCGGCCGGTCTGGGCGTGGTACTCGAAGTCGTCGCGGAACGCCTTGATGCTCATGAGCACCTGCTCGGCGGCTTGGTAGCCAACGGCGCAGTCCGAGCTCACACGGATTTGCTCGGCGAGGTCCTCCAGCCGCTCGATGGTGCCGGCTTGCGCCGTCCCGCCGATGATCTGCTCGAGCATGTCGGTCATGGCTCCCAGCCCGACGCGGCACGGCGTGCACTTGCCGCAGCTCTGCGCATGCGCCACGCCCACGAGCGCGCGCGTCATGTCGACCGGGCACGTGCCGCGGGCATTCGCGCCCAGGCGGCGGCTCGTGTTGGAGCACATCTCACCGAGCGCGCCGTACGAGCTGTCGTTTTCAAACAGCATTGAGGCCCCTCTCTCGCATTTCTCGTGCATTCCACCCGTTGCGTGCCGGCAGCGCCGGGGTAGAGGTGGTGCTGAGTGCTCATTCTACTGGCCGCGCGAGGGCGATGCGATGCGAGTGGTCTGTTTGCGTCGGTGAACGGTAGGCGAGGGGGAATTTTCATCCAATCGGGCACCGCGATGCCCCGATGGGGAGCATGCGTCGAGCACAAAAT
>CAPI01000018.1 GCA_000333815.1 [Collinsella] massiliensis | reverse complement strand
GGGGTAATTTTACGAGGGCGTTCTCGGCTGTGACGAGGCGCGCGCCCGTTGGTTGCGCCAGGCGTGCGGAGAGAGACCCGTTGCCCTGGTGAAGGCGTGATCGAACGCCGAGAGGCCAGGGTAGCCCAGTCGGTGGGCGACGTCGGCCACCGTGAGGTCGCGCTGGCCCAGCAGCTCGCAGGCGCGCTCGATGCGCGTCCGGCGCATGTGCTGCCCGGGGCCCTGCCCGGTCTCTCGCTGGAATGCGGCGCAGAGCCGGGAGCGGCTTACGTAGAGCGCCTTTGCGAGTCCATCTACCGTGGGCGGCGCCGTTCCCTCGTCGAGTGCTTGCTCGACGAGGCCCTTTGCCCGGCGCACCAGTTGCGCGGTGCTCTCCTCGCCGTGCGTCGAGGCATCCTTGCTCGCCGCAAGCGACGCTATGAGGCCGTCGACGGCTGCGCGCAAGGCGAGCGCCCCGCCCGACTCCGTTGGAGGACGGCTTGAGATGCGGCCGAGCGCGCGCCCGATTTCCAGCTCTCCAGGTGTGTCGAAGCGCGTATCGAATAGGCCGAGCACGCCCCGAAATTCCCCGGGATAGCTTTGCTCGAGCCTGTCGAAGAACTCGGGCAGCAGGATGATGGAGCTCGAACGATACCGTTGGCCTGCATGCAGGGCGCTGGTGAGGGTTCGAGGCCTGCGCTCGACAAAGGTCGCGAGCTCGGTGCGCCCGGCCCCGCGCCCTTGGCCGACAGGCCTCAGCGCCAGTCCGCAGCTTCGCGAACAAGCAAGCGCCGCGTCTTTCAGCATGCATGCGCAGGCGTATGGCCCGAGCGACGTTTCCTGAAGCTGCATGTCGGCGCGGGGAACCACGTCGTGATAGAGCACAAGACAGCCTGGGGAGGGGGACGAAAACCACATCGTCCCATCGGCGGTGGAGCCCGCCGCGTCGCCCGCCCAGAATCGCCCGTGTCGCTCAAGCCGGATACCGAGCTGCTCGGCTTGGGGGATGCAGAGCGCGAGCAGCTCGTCGGATATGGTCGCCCCGCTCGCCATGTTGAAGCATCGTCCCTTCCGCTTGCCGTTTTGTCTCACATAAGTTAGACAAAGTGAACATTTCTGATCCTACATGATACCGTGCGGCGAAACGTCAATCAAGAACCTGGTGTGCTGGGAGGACATCATGTCGGATTCGCAACAATCGGCTGGGATTTCCACCGAAGAACGGCCGCGGCAGGCGGGCGCGGTGGGGCGTCTGCTCGCCTTCGCCGGGCCCAGGCGCGCGCTCACCTTTCTGGGGTGCGCGCTCTCGGCGCTCTCGATGCTCGCGGGCTTCGGTCCATATGTTTGCATCTGGTTCGCGGCGCGCGACCTCATCGCCGTCGCTCCCGACTGGACGGCCGCCGGCAGTATCGCGGTCTACGGTTGGTGGGCGCTCGGCTTCGCAACGGGATCCATCGCCCTCTACTTCGCGGGGCTCATGTGCACCCACCTCGCGGCGTTCCGCTGCGCGTCCAACATGCGCAAGCGAGCTATCGAGCACCTCATGCATACGAGTCTCGGCTACTTCGATACCCATGCGTCCGGTGCGCTGCGTCGCGTGGTGGACGGCTGCGCGGCCGAGACCGAGGGATTGCTCGCTCACAAGCTGCCGGACACGGCCGGGTCGGTCGCGATGATCCTCGGTATGCTCGCGCTGTTCTTCGCGTTTGATTGGCGCCTGGGCGCGGCGTGCCTCGTGCCGGTTGCCGTGAGCCTTTGCTGCATGGTTTACATGATGGGCGGTCGTGGCATGGATTTCATGACGCGCTATATGGAGTCGCTCGTGAAGATGAACAAGACCGGCACCGAGTACGTGCGCGGCATCCCCGTGGTCAAGGTCTTCCAGCAGACGGTCAACTCCTTTCGCGCCTTCCATGACGCCATCGAGGAGTTCACCGTGCTTGCACAGGATTATGCGGTGAAATGGTGCCAGACGCCGCAGGCGCTCTCGCTGACCGTTATCGGCGCGGCGGCGGTATTCCTCGTGCCGGTGGTCGTGCTCGTTGCACCGGGTGAGACGGACGTTGCGCGCCTCTCCACGAACTTCGCCTTCTACGCCATCTTCTCCGCGGTGATCCCCACGGCCATGACGCGCGTGATGTTCATGTCCGAAGCGTTCCAGTCGGCGGCGGATGCCGTCAGCCGCGTCGAGGGGGTGCTCGCCGCCCCCGTGATCGCGGCGCCCGCAGCTCCGAAGGAACCACGCGATACCTCCATCTGCTTCGATGACGTGAGCTTTGCGTACGAGGGCGCCGAGGAGGCGGCGCTCGGTCACGTGAGCTTCACGGTGCCGGCGGGTTCCACGGTCGCTTTGGTGGGCCCGTCGGGGGGCGGCAAGACCACAGCCGCCTCTCTCGTGCCCAGGTTCTGGGATGTCGGGTCCGGGCGGGTGCTCGTGGGCGGCGTGGATGTGCGCGATATCGACCCCGCCGTCCTTATGGATCACGTTGCCTTCGTCTTCCAAACCAACCGGCTCTTCTCGCAATCCATCTTGGAGAACGTGCGGGCCGCGCGTCCGCAGGCAACGCGCGAGGAGGTGCTGGCAGCGCTCTCCGCCGCCCAATGCGACGACATTCTCGCCAAGCTGCCGGATGGCGTCGACACCGTCTACGGCGCCGAGGGCGCTCACCTTTCCGGCGGCGAGGCCCAGCGGCTCATGATCGCGCGCGCCATCCTCAAAGATGCGCCCATCGTGGTGCTCGACGAGGCCACGGCCTTCGCCGACCCGGAGAACGAGGTCAAGATCCAGGCCGCCTTCAAACGCCTCGCCCGCGACTGTAACGGTCGTCCGCGCACCGTGCTCATGGTTGCGCATCGGCTCTCGACGGTGCGCAATGCCGACAAGATCGTGGTGCTCGATCGCGGGCACGTGGTGGAGAGCGGTACCCACGACGAGCTGCTTGCCTCGGATGGGCTGTATGCGCGCATGTGGGCAGATTACGAACAGGCCGTGAGCTGGAAGATCTCAAGCGATGCTGCCGGGGAGGTGGCCTAGATGACCATGAAGGAGAAGTATGCCCTCACGGACGAGGGCGTAAGGAACGTCCGCCTGGGGGCTGCGTGGACTACCGTGACCAATCTCGTGGTGTTCGCGGGCGTGGGGTTCGTCTTCGCGATCATGAGCGCGCTCGTGGCGCGGCTCACGGGCGGGGCGGTGACGCTGGGACCGTGGGGGAGACTCGGTTTCGACCCGCTTGACGTGCCCGTCCTCGGCTGGATGGCGGTGCTTGCCGTGTATCTCGTCATGCTCTTCGTGTGCGAGCGGTTCCAGTACTACTACCAGTACGGCGTCATCTACAAGGAGAGCGGCCGGCAGCGGATCGCCCTCGCCGAGCGGCTGCGCAGGCTCCCGCTTTCGTTCTTCGGCCGCCGCGACCTTGCCGACCTCACCGAGACCCTCATGACCGACGTCAAGACCACCGAGCATGCCTACAGCCACGTGCTGCCCGAACTCTACGGCGCCTATGCCACGATGGCCATCGCGTTCGCGTGCCTGCTCGCCTTCGACTGGCGGCTCGCGGTGGCCTCGATGTGGTCGGGTCCGGTGGCGCTGCTCCTGCTCTTCGGCGTTCGCTCCCGGCTTCAGCCGCTCATGCGAAAGACCCGCATGGCTGGGCTCAAGACCTCGGAGCTCGTGCAGGAGGCGCTTGAGTGCGTGCGCGAGGTGCGCGCGACCAATCAGGAGGAGCGCTATCTCGAGCGGGTGTACCGGAGCGTGGATGCTGCCGAGCGCAGCGCGATCCGCTCCGAGCTCGCCTGCGGCGTCGCGGTCAATGGTGCCCAGGTGGTGCTGCGTCTGGGGTTTGCCACGACGCTGCTGGTGGGTGCCGCGCTCGTGCTCGAAGGCACCTGCGACTTCCTTACGCTGTTCTGCTTCCTGCTCGTGGTGAGCCGCATCTACGCCCCGTTCGACCAGGCGCTCATGCTCATCGCCGAGCTCTTCTCGGCGCGCACGGCGTCTGCACGCATGAAGAGCTTCTTCGAGGAGCCGATGGCGGCGGGCGGCGCCGCGTATGCCCCCAACGGCCATGATGTCGCGTTCGAGCATGTGGGCTTCGCATACGAGGAGGGCGGTGAGCAGGTCCTCTCCGATGTGTCGTTCATCGCCCGCGAAGGCGAGGTCACGGCGCTCGTGGGGCCGTCGGGCTCCGGCAAGTCCACGTGCGCGCGGCTCGGCTGCAGGCTGTGGGATGCGAGCTCCGGCCGCGTGACCGTGGGCGGCGTGGATGTCTCCACCGTTGATCCCGAGGTGCTGCTCGGTGATTTCTCCGTGGTGTTCCAGGACGTGACGCTCTTCGACGATACCGTGATGGAGAACATTCGCCTGGGAAGGCGCGGGGCTACCGACGAGGAGGTGCTTGCGGCGGCGCGCGCAGCCAACTGCGATGAGTTCGTCTCGCGCATGCCGGACGGCTACGCCACGATGATCGGGGAGAACGGCGCGTGCATCTCCGGCGGCGAGCGGCAGCGCATCTCCATCGCTCGTGCGCTGCTCAAGGATGCGCCCATCGTGCTTTTGGACGAAGCGACGGCGAGTTTGGACGTTGAGAACGAGACGCGGGTGCAAAGCGCGCTCTCGCGGCTGTTGGCAGGCAAGACCGTCATCGTGATCGCCCATCGCATGCGCACCGTGCGCGCGGCCGACAAGATCGTGGTGCTGGAGGGTGGCCGCGTGGCCGAGCAGGGCATGCCGGCCGAGCTTCTCGCCGCGAACGGTCTGTTCGCCCGTATGGTGCGCCTGCAGACCGAGAGCGAGGGATGGACGATCTGAGGATGGTTTCGCATGTAAAATAACCCCAGGGGTATTTTTACATCGGCAAGGAGGGCGCCATGGCCGCTGCGCCGTTCATCAGGTCGGTCGGCATCCGCTGGGATCTTGTTCATGCGGATGGTTATCTGAGGCGCATGCCCGCCCTCGCGGCGCTGGGGGAGGAGCCGCTCGCCCTTACCGGCAACGTGACCTTTTTTGTGGGCGAGAACGGCTCGGGCAAATCGACGCTGCTCGAGGCCATGGCGGTGGCCTACGGCCTCAACCCCGAGGGCGGCACCGCCAACTACGCGTTCCGCACGCACGACTCCCATTCGGCGCTGCATGAGGGCATCGAGATGATGCGCGGGCCGCTGCGCCCGTGGAGCACGTTCTTCCTGCGCGCCGAGAGCTTCTACAACGTGGCGAGCAAGGCGGGGGACTACGGCCAGGCCTATCACAATCCCGCCACGGGGCGGCGCGCGCAGCTGCACGAGATGAGCCACGGCGAGGCGTTTCTCGGCTTCATCCAGGACTGCTCGAAGGAGAACGGCCTGTACTTCCTCGATGAGCCCGAGGCGGCCCTCTCGCCATCGCGCCAGCTGACGCTGCTCTACGAGATGCACCAGCTCGCCGAGCACGGCAGCCAGCTCATCGTGGCGTCGCATTCGCCGATCCTTTTGGGCTTGCCGGGCGCGCAGATCGTCTCCTTCGACGGCGATCGGCTGCAAACCATCACCTACGAGGAGACGGAGAGCTACCAGGTGACGAAGCTCTTCATCGATGACCGGGACGACCTGCTGCGCCGGCTGCTGGCGTGATGGGTTGATTGGGGACGTGTTCCTTTCAACCCCTTTTGTAAAATAACCCCTGGGGTAATTTTACATGGGGAGGTGCCATGGGGCGCACGCTGTATATAGATGCCGACGCCAGCCCGGTCACGCGCGAGGCGCTCGCCTGCGCTCGCTGCGCTCGCACGCCCGTCGTCATCGTCGGCAACACCACGCAGAACCTCGCGCGGCACATCCGCTTCACCGACCCACGCGACGCCGGGCACGCGCGCGGGCGCGACGCAACGCATGACGGCTTCTGGGTGGATGTGCTCGACGTCTCCATCGGGGCGGACAGCGCCGACTTCGCCATCGTCGAGCGCCTGCAGCCAGGAGACGTGGTGGTCACGCAGGACATCGGCCTGGCGAGCATGGCGCTCGGGCGCGGGGCGGCGGCCATCGGCGTGCGTGGCAGGGTGTACACGAAGGCGACGATCGACATGGACCTCTTCATCCGCCACGAGGAGAAGAAGGTGCGCCGAGCCGGCGGGCGCACGCGCGGCCCGGCTGCCTTCACGGGCGAAGACCGGGCGCGGTTCACCCGCAACCTTGAGGAGCTGCTGCGCTGATGCGCCTGGGTCCGCCGGCACCCCAGGAGAAAAAATAATATTGATATAGAACATGTGTTCTATATCTGTTATACTACGTACAAGGTACGAGGACGAGCAAGAGCCGGCACGGAGGTCCCCAATGATACGTGTCGGCGGGTATGCCAGATACCGCCTACGGCAAAGAGGCTGGCTGCACTGGCTCGACTCGGGTGGAGTCGCGCATCCGCTTCCCGGCGCCCGTCAATGCCGGGGCTACAAGTTGGTGGTTAGTTTTTGAACCGACGAGGAAGCGGGTGGTATGTCGTGGCCAAGGAATCAACTGTTGTAGATGGCGCGTGGGACGAAGGTCATCACGAGGAGCAGAGCATCGTGCTGTTCGAATCGAGCGACGGGGACGTGTCGCTCTCGGTGAGCGTCGAGGACGAGACGGTCTGGCTCACGCAGGCGCAGATGTCCGAGCTGTTTGAGCGCAGCATCGCGGTCATATCGCGCCATATCAACAATATATTCGAAGAAAAAGAGCTGGTCAAAGAGGGTAATTTGCATTTTTTGCAAATTGCTTCCTCAACGAGGCCGGTCGCCTTCTACAGCCTCGATGTCATCATTTCCGTGGGTTACCGCGTCAAGTCGCAGCGCGGTGTGGAGTTCCGCAGATGGGCTACGGATGTGCTCAAGCGCTACATCCTGCAGGGCCATGCGGAAAACGATGCGCGCCTGCGGCAGCTGGGGACGATCGCGCGGATTATCGAGCGCCTGCCCGGAGAGCTCGGATCTCAGGAGATTCTCGACATCGTCGAGAGCTACACCGATGCCTATGCGCTGCTCGATGCCTACGATCGCGAGGCCGTGCCGCGTCCGCAGGGCGTCCGTTCAACCTATGTGCTCGATTACGATGAGTGCATGGAGTTGATCGCCCAGATGCGGCCTCGTTTCGGAAGCGATATCTTCGGGCGCGAGAAAGATGACTCCTTCCGAAGCAGCATCGCCGCCATCTACCAGTCGTACGGAGGCGAGGAGCTGTATCCCTCGCTTGAGGAGAAGGCAGCGAACCTGCTGTACTTCATCATCAAGAACCATTCGTTCGTGGATGGCAACAAGCGCATCGCGTGCAGCCTGTTTCTGTATTTCCTCGACCGGAATAATGGCCTGTTCCGGGGCATCGAAAAGCGCGTGTCCGATAACACGCTCGTGGCGATGGCGCTCATGATCGCGGAGTCGCGTCCCGAGGAGAAGGAGACGATGGTCGCGCTCGTGATGAACTTTCTTGCATGACCTTGGGGTCGCACGGCACGCGAAGTGCACGTGGGCGCGGTGCGCGAACACCGGGGCGGCCGCCGCTGATGTTCGCGCGCCGTGAACGCTCGACGTTTAGATGCTGCTATTGAGATGCTGCCGTGGTATGAGACCGCCTCCCGTCACCCGGCGCGCGATGGTGGCTACCCGAGCAGCATATCGGCGAGCATGGCGCCGCCGTATCCCAGGAAGGCTCCGATCGCCGCGGTGATCAACACCTTCCCGACGGTGCGCACGATCTTCAGCCAGCGGGGGATGAGGCGCTCGCGCCGGCGCTTCTTGGTGTCGCGGACGATGTCCTCGCCGTTCCAGAACGAGAGGATCTCGTGGTAGGTGATGAGGTCGTGCCGCTTCTTGATGCGGTCGATCCAGCAGGCGGCGAACATCGCGATGCCCCAGAGCACGAGGGCGAGCACGAATGTCGGCACGGTCTGCTCGATCGGCCAGTCCCAGGCGAAGGTCTGTACGCATATCCAGACCACGGCAAGGAGCATGAGCGCAAGGAAGCCGAGCATGACATAGCTCAAGCGCTTCATGATGCGGACCTCGGTGTCGATCGTCTCGGTCATGGTTTCCACGTCTCCTTTGATGAGGGAGTCCACGGTCACGCCGAAGATCTCGGAAAGGAGGATGAGGCTCTGAACGTCGGGGTAGGTCTTGTCGTTCTCCCATGAGCTGATGGTCTGGCGGCTCACGTATACGCGCGCTGCGAGGTCGTCCTGCGACATCCCCGCGCCCTTGCGCTCATCGCGTATGCGCTTCCCGACCTCCATGCTGCGTCCGTCCCCCCGAGCTGTTCCGGCGTGGCCCTTACGGCTTCGACCATGCCATGACGCGCCGCATCGTACCATCAAATGGGGCAGACAGGCGTCCTCAAGGGTGCCCAATAGGTTGTCGGGAGTTCTTTACATGGCTCTTGAGCTGGGGTGATGCGCCCTAGACGAGCAGCATATGCGACGGCGGCCGTCGCTTGGTGGCTGCGTCGACGGCAGTGAGGGAACCTGCTTCGGGGCGCGCTACGCCGTCTTGCTTTGCCGCTTTCGCTCCGTTCCCCGCGCGACGAGCGCGAGCACGATCGCGGCAAGTCCCAGGATGGCAGCGACGATGAGGCCGAGGCCGGGGGAAAGCGTGGTGTCGAGCCCGGCGACGCCGCGTCCCACCGCCCATGGGTTGCCCTGGGCGACCGAGCGCACGATGAGGAAGAGCTGCCAGCTCACGGTGGAGCAGAGGAGGGTGACGACGAGCGCGTCGCCGGCGGCGAGCGCGCCCGCGAGCACGCAGCGCCATGCGCGGTGCCCGCGCGCAAGGTCGTAGCCGGCCAGGATGACGGCGCCCGCGCACACCGCGACATGGGCAGCGCTCAGCGCGAAGAAGATGCCCGCCAGGGAACCGTGCGCGACGCTTTGTAGGAACGCGATGATCTGCGCGACGCGCCCGGATGCGCCGGGGAAGGCGTCGAGCGAGTCCGCCATCTGAAGCAGCGTGCTCGCGATCTCGCCAGCGGCGTGCGGTATCGTGGCCAGGGGCAGCTCGACGCCGAAGATGCCGACGGTGCCGAACAGGGCGAGCATCCCGGCGACGATGGCGCACACGGCCGCCCAGGTTCCCGTGGCGTGAACCAGCTTCTGCATGAAGACCGCCCCTTCCCAGCTACCCTACAATAGGCGGGCGCGGCGGGTGCGGTAGACGCCGCGGAGCCCCGCCCCTGTCAGCCCGCGCTGCGCGAGCCTAGGACTTCGTTTCCATGCGGGCGTGGCACTTGGGGCAGGTGACGATGATCTTGCCCTTGCCCTTGGGGACGGAGAGCATGGTGCCGCAGTTCGGGCATTTGAGGAAGGCCTTCGTCTTGCGCTCCTTCCACATCTTCTTCGCGGTGCGCGCCTGGCGCTTCAAATCGCCGGTCGCGTTAGCGCGCGCGACTCCGCCCCGCGGACGGCTCCCGGTGCCCGATGAGCCCTTGAAGCGGTCTCCGATCACGGGGATGCGTGCGACGAGCCGGTGAAAGGCCTCGTTTTCGGCCCGGCGCTGCTCGAAGTTCTTGGAGAAGGCGCGCACGAGGCCGAGCACGATGATGAGCAGGGCGATGACGGAGAGCGTGCGGAGGGAGAAGATCGTACCGATGAGCGTGAACACGACGCCGATCGCTCCAAGCGCGGTAGTGAGGTCGTCGACGCCGTAGCGTCCCTTTATGAAGTCCTGCATGGCGATGAGTCCTTTCAGCAGCGTGATGGCGCGCAAAGCGCCCGCGCATCGCGTGCGGGATGCGCGGGCTCGTTTCGTCTGCACCTGTTGTACCCAGATGCGCCGCCGCTATCCAAGGCGGCTCGTCTGCTCCATCCGCTGCCGCTGCGGCGCGGGCTACCGTGCGAGCTTATCGATGATCTGCGCGATCTCCTCGAGCTTGGCGTCCTTCTCCGCATCGGTCCCGCTCTCCGCGGCCGTGCGCACGCAGTGCTCCACGTGCGCCTTGAGCACGTCGGCGTTCACGCGGGCAAGCAGCGATTCGGTGGCCATGAGCTGCGTGGAGATGTCGATGCAGTAGCGGTCTTCCTCCACCATGCGCATGATGCCGTCGATCTGGCCGCGCGCGGTCTTGAGCAGGCGGAGCACCTGGGTGCGGTCGGCCTGCATGCTTAGGCCGCCTCGACGGAGAGCGCCTTGAAGCCGGCGGCCTCGACGGCGGCCATGAGCTCGCTCGGCGCGACCTCGCCCGTGCAGGTGACCTCGACGGTGTTCGTGTCGTGGTTCGCGTCGGCGTCCGCCACGCCCGCGACCTTCATGAGCTCGCTCTCGACGCTCGCCTCGCAGTGCCCGCAGTGGAGCCCTTCGGTCTTGATGATGTAGTCCATGGTCTTGCCTTTCTCTTGATGGTGCGCTTCCCGGCGCCGTGCCGGGCACCTATCCTTCCGCGAGGACGCGGTCGGTTACCTTGGGTTTGAAGCCGCGCAGGCGCAGGGCGTTCGCGACGACGCAGATGCTCGACAGGCTCATGGCGGCGGCGCCGAACATGGGCGAGAGCTGCCAGCCCAGCAGCGGGTAGAACACGCCGGCCGCGAGCGGGATGCCGCAGGCGTTGTAGAAGAGCGCCCAGAACAGGTCCTGCTTGATGTTGCGGATGACCGCGCGCGAGAGCTCGATGGCGCGCGCCACGTCCGTGAGGTCGCTGCGCATGAGCACGACGTCCGCGCCCTCCTTGGCGATGTCCGCGCCGGTGCCGATGGCGAGGCCCACGTCCGCTCGGGCGAGGGCGGGGGAGTCGTTGATGCCGTCGCCCACCATGGCCACGCACGCGCCGCCGTCCTGCAGCTCGCGCACGTGGCGCTCCTTGTCGGCGGGCATGACGTCGGCGATGACGCTTCGGGCGTCCAGCCCCACCTCGCGCGCGATGGCCTCGGCGGTGAGGCGGTTGTCGCCCGTGAGCATCACGGTCTTCACGCCGAGCGCACCGAGGGCGCGGATGGCGGCGGCGCTCGTGGGCTTCACCTCGTCGGCGACGGCGATGGTGCCGGCGAGCGCGCCGTTGCGGGCGAAGAAGAGCGGCGTCTTGCCCTCCCGCGCAAAGCGCTCGACCTCCGTCGCGGGCACCTCGATGCCGAGCTCGGCCATGAGCTGCGCGTTGCCGGCGGCGATCACGCTTGCGCCCTCGCGCGCCGTCACGCCGCGCCCGGGCACCGCCTGGAAGTCCTCGACCGTGCGCGCGACGATGCCCAGCTCGTCGGCGCGTGCCATGATGGCCTCGGCGAGCGGGTGCTCGCTGCGCTTCTCGAGCGCGGCGGCGAGCTTCATGAGCGCCTTCTCGCTCATGGCGGGCGTGCCGTCCGCGCGCGTCGCGGGGATCACGTCGGTCACGGCGGGCGCGCCCTTCGTGACGGTGCCGGTCTTGTCGAGCACCACGGTGTCGACCTTGTGCAGGGTCTCGAGGGCCTCCGCGCTCTTGAAGAGCACGCCGAGCTCCGCGCCCTTGCCGGTGCCCACCATGATGGCGACGGGCGTGGCGAGGCCGAGCGCGCACGGGCAGCTGATGACCACGACGGCGACGCCCGCGGTGAGCGCCTCGCTCACGGTGCCGCCCGCGATGAGCCAGACGACGAACGTGACCGCAGCGATGCCGAGCACCACGGGCACGAACACGCCGGCGACCTTGTCGGCCAGGCGCGCGATGGGCGCCTTCGTGGCGTTCGCGTCCTCCACGAGCTGGATGATCTTGGCGAGCGCCGTGTCCGCCCCCACGCGCGTGGCGCGGAAGGTGAACGAGCCCGTGCGGTTCACGGTCGCGGCGTTCACCGTGTCGCCCGGCTCCTTCTCCACGGGGATGGACTCGCCCGTGAGCGCGCTCTCGTCCACCGCGGAGGAGCCCTCGAGCACGACGCCGTCCACGGGGATGGACTCGCCCGGGCGCACGACGACGGTGTCGCCGAGCTGGATGGCCTCGACGGGCACGGTCTCCTCGGTGCCGTCGGCCGTAAGGCGATGGGCGGTCTTGGGCGCGAGGTCGATGAGCTTCTCGATGGCGCCGCCGGTCTTGGACTTGCTGCGCGTCTCGAGGTACTTGCCCACCGTGACGAGCGTGAGGATGGTGCCGGCGCTCTCGAGGAAGAGGTTGTTCATGGCCATGTGGTGCGCCGCCATGGCATCGCCGACGGCGAGGTCGGCCGCCATGACGAACATCGCGTATACCGACCAGCCCACGCTCGCCGCGGAGCCGATCGCGATGAGCGCGTCCATGGTGGGCGCCCCATGTGCCATCGACTTGAACCCGCTCTCGAAGTACGCGCGGTTCACGTAGGCGATGGGTAGGGTGAGCACGAGCTCCGTGAGGGCGAGCGTCATGGAGTAGTCCGGGTCGGTGAAGATGCCGGGGAGCGGCCAGCCGAGCATGTGCCCCATGCCGATGTAGAAGAGCGGGATCCAGAACACGAAGGACGTGATGAGGCGCGTGCGCATGGAGCGGGCCGTGGCTTCGAGCTTTTTCGTGGGGGATTCCAGGCGCGCGGGGCGGGCGGTTGCGGTCTGCGCGGCTCCGGCGCCGCCTCCCGCCTGCACGACGGGCGCGGCGGAGTAGCCCGCGCGGTCGACCGCGGCGCAGATGTCCGCATCGGAGAGCGCCTGCTCGTCGAAGTCGACGGTCATGGAGCCCGAGAGCAGGTTCACCGCGACGTCCTCGACGCCGGGGAGGTTGCACACCGCCTTCTCCACATGGGCCTGGCACGCCGCGCAGGTCATGCCGCCCACGTCGAACGTCTCATGTGCCATATCCGTTTCCTTTCCAACCCACGCGGGGTGGGTGTTCGGTGAGGTGTCGTTGCTTCGGTTCATTCTATACCCCCAGGGGGTGGGGGTATACTCCTGTGGCATGAGAAGCGCGAAAAAAGGTTGCCCATAGCTAACTTGTATGGCATAGTGACTGCACCAGTGAGAGCCGTGAAGGGCGCGCCGTGCCGCCGCCCCGTCCCAGCGAGGAGCCCCCATGTCCGCTAAGGTGCGCGTCTGCAAGAAATGCTCCGGCATCAAGCCGGGCGACCTCAAGGGGGTCATCGCAAAGGAAGACCGCGCGTGCGGGTGCTTCGGTGCCTGCCGCAAGAAGCATCCCGAGCTCAAGGGCAAGGTCTACGTGCGGGCCGCGGGCAAGGTCGTCGCGGCGGATTCCAAGAAGAAGCTCCTGAAGGCGCTCGCTGGGATTGCGTAGCGCGCCGCCGGCCGCGGCCCGCCCGGCGCCCCG